>JAGRHM010000588.1 GCA_020445005.1 Candidatus Competibacteraceae bacterium
CAGGGGTTCGAATCCCCTTGGGGACGCCATCCGAGCAGGGCAGCGGCAAAATACTCCATCGCCCCCCTCATTACCATTGCAAAAACTCTCATCGGTCAAGTCGCCGTTGACGACACCCGTCGCCAGAAACTGGACGAAAATCGTGGATCGATATATTCGCTGAATTTTCGCCACTGGGGGAAATACTGACGAAAGCTGTCCCCGCTCATCCGCGCATCCTTGGCGGGATAGACTGCGCCGCCCGCCTGGCGGGTCACCTCGTCGAGTCGTTCTAGCAGGTCGAGCGTGGGTTGTCCTCGGTTGGGAAGATCCAGCGCCAGAGTGACGCCAGATCGGGGGAAGGACAGCCATCCGCCTGACGTTTTTTCGCCAAAGCGTTTCAATACGGCCAGCATCGATCCTTGCCTGCTGGCGGCGATGCGCGCCAGGATTTCCCGCAGGGCCTCGCGGGCATCGGCGGGAGGAATAACGCATTGGTATTGAAAAAAGCCGTGCGGTCCATACAGCCGGTTCCAGTGCAGCAGGTTATCCAGCGGGTAAAAGAACGGCTGATACGGCGTCAGTCCGCGCGCCGGGCGCGGTAGATAGTAATAGAGTCGGTTGAAACTGCCTACACTAAGGTCGTTCACCAGCGAGAGGGGCGGCGTAAATGGCACAGTCAAAGCCCGACGCTCCGGGGGTGGGGATTTCAGCAGACCCGGCGGCGCATGCATTCCCGCCATGTAAATCCCCCGGCCCAGGGTTTTACCGCTGGCGGCGCAGTCGATCCAGGATACGGTGTAGGGATAGCGCGCCTCGTACTCGGTATCCAGCGCCAGAAATTCATCCAAGCTGGCGAAGCGGCGGTTTTCAGCGACGATCCAAGGATTAGCGATACGCTGCAACTGAATTTCGACCCAGGTGATCAGGCCGGTTAGCCCCAGTCCGCCCACGGTGGCCTGGAACCAGTCGGTATTCTCGCTCGGCGCGCAGAATCGTCGGCTGCCATCAGAACGCAGCAGTTCAAAGGCGCGCACTTGGCAGCCGAAACTGCCAGCGACATGATGGTTTTTACCGTGTACGTCATTGGCGATCGCGCCGCCTAGTGTGACGAATTGCGTACCAGGAGTGACGGGCAGGAACCAGCCCTGCGGCACGATTAGCGCCAGAATCTCGGATAACAAAACTCCAGCTTCCGCTCGTAATATACCGCTGGCCGGATCGAAGGTGATGAAGCGATCCAGGCCGCGCGTCAGCAACAATGCGCCGTCATTGTTTAGGCAGACATCGCCATAGCTGCGACCATTCCCGAAGGGTAGGAAGCAAGAATTTGATTCTACTGGAGGAATCAGCGTTTGCCGGTCGCGGCAGGAGACAACTTGGCGCGGATGGGAAGCTGGATAGCGGCCCCAGCTAACGGGTGCATGCTTCAACGCAGCAGGACTCATTGTGGCAGCGCGCCCAGGAAGATCAGTGCACAGGTCAGCAACACATAGCGACTGTGTGTATCGGTGACGGCGAAGAGGATGGGATCATCATGCATTTCGCCGCGATGCGTGACTAGCCAGACCCGGCTGATCCAGTACAATAACGCCGGGCACAGCAGCCAGATCATCATCGGTTGGCCGTAAAGCGCGCGGCTGGTTTCGGTATTGACGTACAGCGCCAGCACTAGCACTGCGAGATAACCAGCCGCGCCGCCCAGGCTTTGCAGAATGCCCAGATCGTCGATATGGTAACCCCGGCCTCGCACGCTTAATTCGCCTTGTTCCTGCAAAGTTAGCAATTCCGCATAGCGCTTGACCAGCGCCAGGCTCAGAAAGAGGAACATGGAGAACGCCAGTAGCCAGAAGGAAGGCATGATCTGCACCGCCGCTGCGCCAGCGATAATGCGTAGGGTGTACAGACCGGCCAGCACAATGGCGTCCAGCATCAGCGTTTGTTTGAGGCGCAGCGAGTAGGCGAGGGTGAAGACGTAATAAGTGGCCAACACTGCCGTAAACCAGGGATGAATCAGCAGGCTCAGACCAAACGCGGTCAACAGGAGCAGCGGGATAGCGGCGATGCCTTGAATAAGCGGCAGCGCGCCGGCGGCGAACGGACGCTGACGTTTGCGGGGGTGGCGACGGTCGGCGCTGAGGTCGAGCAGATCGTTAAGCAGGTAAACGCTGGAGGCGCACAGCCCGAAGCTGAGAAAAGCCAGTAGCGCCAATAGCAGCTTCTCCGGCTGGTCCCAAACATGACCGGCGGCCAGCGGCACGAAGATCAAGCCGTTTTTGAGCCATTGATAGAGCCGCAAGGCCTTGATCCAGGTCCGCGGCGATTTTTCAGGCGGATTGAAGACCTGTTCGACTTCGCAAACGGCTTGTGCTTGCTTGACTAATGACGGACCAGCGTTGACCACCAGGGCGTGGCGGGCGTGTTTCCAGATAGCGAGATCAACCGGGGCGTTACCGGCATAGTCAAAACCGCGTTCGCCGTAACGTTCCACCAATATGCCGGCTTTGTGCGCACCAGCCAGATTACGCTCGCCGTCGGTCGCCAGCACCTCGTCAAACAGGCCGAGGCGAGCAGCAATCGGTTCGGCAAATTTTCGATGGGATGCCGTGACCAGGATCAGGGTTCGTCCTGCGGCTTTCTGCTCATGGAGAAAGGCCAGCAATTCCGCATTATAGGGCAGGGTGTCGATGTCCAATTCCACGCGCTGGGCGATGTGCGCCTTAAGGTTGGCCTTACCCGGCATCAGCCAGCGCGGCCAGTACAGAACCGATAGCGGCGCTTGCTTGAGTTGGGCCAGCGCCGATTCCAGCAGCAGGTCAGAATTGAGTAGCGTGCCGTCAAGGTCAATGCAGAGGGGAACCAGTGTGTTCATTGAGTAGAGCTTCCGGTTTTGTACATCGTGGTCTTGATAAAATTGCTATCGCATTGAAATTGCGGTGGCGGCAGCTTGAGTTGCTTGCAAATAGCGACGATTTTCTGCAAACCGCAACCGGCTTTTTCCACCAGGCCATAGTCGCGGCATAACTGGGTGATGTTCGGATTGCGATAAAAACGCGATGTTCGACTTTCAGGCGATCAAGCCTTCAAACTGCAGGTCTGAGCGACCGGTTTGCCGGTTGATGAAAATACCCAGGGTATATGCCAAGACTTTTCGGACGATCCGACTGGTCAAGTGCCAAGCATCCCGCGCCCGAACTTTCTCAAAATCAGGACTTTCGCTAGGCAGGTTGGT
>JAGRHM010000589.1 GCA_020445005.1 Candidatus Competibacteraceae bacterium
TCGCCTATTCCATCGCCGACCGGCCCGGCATCGCGCCCGGTATGATCGGCGGTATGATCGCCAGCACGATTGGTTCCGGGTTCCTGGGCGGCATCGCCGCCGGCTTTCTCGCCGGTTACAGCGTCAAGTGGATGAGCGACCATATCCGCTTGCCGCGCACGCTGGACGGTCTCAAACCGGTGCTGATCCTGCCGCTGCTCGGTACGTTGATCGTCGGCCTGCTCATGTACTTTGTGGTCGGCGAACCGGTCGCGGTGGCGCTCGCCAGCATCACGGCCTGGCTCAAGGGCATGCAGGGCGGCAGCGCCATTTTCCTGGGTCTGCTCCTGGGCGCGATGATGGCGTTCGACATGGGCGGCCCGGTCAACAAGTCCGCCTACGCCTTCGCAACCGGGTTGATCGTCAGCGGGGTTTATGCGCCGATGGCGGCAGTCATGGCTGCCGGTATGACCCCGCCGCTGGGTCTGGCGCTGGCGACCTTGTTGTTCAAGAACCGTTTTTCCCTGGATGAGCGCGAGGCTGGCGGTGCGACGGCCGTGCTCGGCATCTCGTTTATCACCGAAGGCGCCATTCCCTACGCGGCTAAGGATCCGCTGCGAGTGATCCCGGCGCTGATGATCGGTTCCGCAGTGACCGGCGCGCTGTCCATGGTGTTTGGTTGCGAGTTGCGGGTGCCCCACGGCGGCGTGTTCGTGCTACCCATCCCCAATGCGGTGACGAACCTGGGTCCGTACCTGCTGGCCATTGTGATCGGTACGGTGGTGACCGCTGGCGCGCTGTTTTTCCTGAAACGCCCGGTGAATGCGCCGGCAAAGCTGAAATTGGTCGGAGCGTGATCATCCAACGCGCACGAAAGCGATAAGCGATACGGTGAGGGCCTAGGCGGCGCGTAGCGCCTCGATCATTAAACCCCTCGACAATTCAACCAACGTCAGAAATCACCGGCGCCGCAGGCGTCCGGTGCATTGTCTGGCTCCACTGCCACCCTATCGAACCACTCCAGGGCTTCATTCCACCAAGCTGCTTCGGGATCAGCCGGCCAATTGTTGTGACCTGCTCCAGCAAAGACCCAGCGTTGCTTGGGCGCTTGCAATGCCTCGTAAAGACGTTGGCTATGGCGAGCCGGAATGATCTCGTCGCGTTCAGCGATCAACACGGCGACGAGACCCGTAAAATGGTGTAGCGCGGCAATCGTGTCATAGCGGTCGCGCAGCAACCAGCGGGCGGGCAGATACCAATACAGACTTTGCGCCAAGTCAGTCAGGCGATCCCACGGCGTGATCAACGTTACCCCCGCCACCGGCAGCGTGTGATCGGCAGCGACGCCCGCAGCCACAGCGGCGCCCAATGACTCCCCCCACAGCCATAACGGACCGCCCCAATCGGCCAGCGCCCGCCGGGCGGTTTCCCGACCGTCCTGGATCAAGACTGCTTCGCTCGGCTCGCCGGCCCGACCGCCATACCCCGGATATTCTGCCAGCACGACGTGATAGCCTCGCGTAGCCAGCGCCCGTGGATAGTATCCCCGATCCCGGGCGCTGCCCGCGTTGCCGTGGAAGACCACAACCGTTCCCCGACAGGGCATCCGATTGGAAAACGGGCGACCGACATAACCGCGAAATCCCTTACCGGCTTCCGGCCAGGGTTCAAGAAACTTACCCTCAGCCCAAGGCACAGCCTGGATCGACGCAACGGGATCGGGGAAATATAATAATTTACGTTGCAGTAACCAGACCAATCCGACCAGCAGTAGATAACCGATCACCCCGTAAATTACGATTCGCATCAGACGTCTCCGTGAAAAAGCCAACAGATCTGTTATGTTATGGAACGATGGCGGTGAACAGCGCCCGCTATGAGTGGCCGGAACTGATGACGCCTCTTACTCTGTTGGTGGATTGATGAACGATTCGGACCCCGCAAGTCAGCAACGCCTCGGCTGCGGGATGATTGCAGCGGCCTGGCTGTTGCTGCTGGGCTTGCTCTACCTGTTATTCGCTGATGAACTGGATCGGCAATTCAACCCCAATCGCTCTCTGAGTCCGTACGCCACGAAAGACGCTACGGAACTCGTGCTCAAGCAGAACCGATCAGGGCATTACGTCTCCCCAGGGGCCATCAATGGCCGGTCGGTGGTCTTTCTTCTCGATACCGGAGCAACAGTAGTTTCCGTGCCTGCTCATCAGGCGGCGGCGCTGGGTCTGGCGGCTGGCGCGCGGCAACGGGTTACGACAGCCAACGGCGAGGTCAGCGTCTATGCCACCCGAATCGAGGTACTAAGCCTGGGACCCTTCCGCCTGCACAACGTGCGCGCGCATCTTAATCCCGGTCTCAGTGGCGATGCTGTGCTCCTGGGCATGAGCGCCCTGCGACGTTTGGAATTGACGCAGCGCGGCGACACGCTGACGCTGCGCACCATAGTAGAAAGAGAGTAACTTTCCTGGGCAGCGTCGAAGCTACCTTGGGCGCGGCGCAACAGGGGGTCTGTGTGAACAGACCGCTCCACTGATTGTATAGCGTATCACGAAGGGGTGATGAAACCGATTCAATCGCGGTTCAGGTTGTGCCGGATAAGGTGCGTTTTCCTCTTTCCGAAGGGAGGGTACTCAACAATGATCAAGACCGCGCTGATTCTCGCAACCCCATAGCCCTGCTGGGCGGACCGACTCTACTGGTCCGCGCCGACGACGATGACGACGCCCAGGAAACCCACAGGAACAACCCTTTCCCGTCATAAAGCTTGAAGGGCTGGTTTTGGGGCTTGGCGTTACGGGCCGTGGCGTCGGTCAAGGGCATGGGAATCGAGCCGAGAGCCTTGGGGTAGCGGATTAAGATATTGGGACGCTACCCCGGATTCTACCCCACTTTTTAGGTTGGATGCTATGAGACAGGTTAAACGTTATTAGACGCTAAAGGCATGAAAAAACCCGCGCTTAGGCGGGTTTCTATACTTCCCTGAACGTTGTTAAATCCTGTAATGGAGGCTAGGGTCGGAATCGAACCGGCGT
>JAGRHM010000590.1 GCA_020445005.1 Candidatus Competibacteraceae bacterium
AGGCGTGGAAATTGAAGTAACAGGGATCATCCACCAGAACGGTGTCGCCCGGGTCCAGCAGAAAGCGGCAAATTAGGTCGATCGCCTGCGTCCCCGATTCGGTGAGCATGATTTGTTCAGGAATAGCCTTGATGCTGGCGCTCGCCAATCGCCGGGAGAGAAGTTGACGTAACGCCGGGTGGCCCAGTGGCGTGGCGTACTCGGCCAGTTCCAGCGTGTCGGCCCGCGCGAGCGCACGCAGGGCACGACGCATCCCCGTCTCATATAACCAGTCGGCGGGTAACCAGCCACACCCCGGTTTGAGTACGGTGGCGTCCGTCTCGAGCGACTGGCGCGATACCCATAGCGGATCAACTTCCCTGTCGAGCTTAGGGCCGATCTGCGTCAGCGTGAGCGGGGCGACGGGTCCGGCCACATAGAACCCCGACCCTGGGCGCGAAACAATGACCCCTTCGGCCGTCAGTCGCTCATAGGCTTCAACCACGGTTGAAACCGAAACCCGCATAGCTCGTGCCTGCGCACGTACGGAAGGCAAGCGTGTCCCCGGCAGGTCAGTACGGGAGGCGATCCGTGATTGGATTTCCGTCATCACCGCTTGGATTCGTGTGCTGCTCCGCTTCACTTTTTCCTCAACCGTACTGTATTTATAGGCATAACAGTTTTTTTAATTGTATTTGATTGAACCTAGCTTGAACAGCCCGTCGGTGCTCTACTGGAACCTGTCAACGAAGGAGCTCTCGATGGAAAAAATAACCAATGGCTGGATCAATGGATTGATCGGGGTGGCCATCTTCGCGGGATCGCTGCCGGCCACCCGTGTGGCGGTCGCTGACTTTGATCCGGTATTTCTGACCTGCGCACGAGCGACTCTTGCAACCTTGCCGGGCTTGGCGCTGCTGTTACTGTTTCGACAACCGCGACCGAAGTCAGTGGATGTTCTCGCGCTCGCGGTCACCGCTCTTGGTGTTGTGGTCGGCTTTCCGCTATTGACCGCATTCGCGCTGCAACACGCCACGTCGGCCCATTCGATCGTCTTCGTGGGGCTGCTGCCGCTTTGCACAGCAATCTTTGCCGTACTTCGCGCTGGCGAACGTCCCCGACCGGCGTTCTGGCTGTTTTCAGTGGTGGGATCCGCCTTTGTGGTCGGTTATGCGGCGATGAGTGGCATTGAAGCTTCCTTTCAAGGCGACTTGCTGATGCTGGCGGCCGTCATCGTGTGCGGCCTGGGATACGCGGAAGGTGCGCGCCTGTCCCGCACCCTGGGAGGATGGCAAGTCATTAGCTGGGCGCTGGTGCTGTCGCTGCCCATCATGTTACCGATCACGTTGCTGGCTATGCCCGTGTCGTTTGATCGTGTAGGTACGCCAGCGTGGCTCGGCCTTGCCTACGTCTCGTTGTTCAGCATGCTGCTCGGTTTCGTGTTTTGGTATCGTGGCTTGGCGCGGGGCGGCGTCGCCGCAGTCGGGCAACTTCAGTTACTCCAGCCCTTCATGGGGCTTAGCTTGGCCGCGCTGCTGCTCCACGAAAAAGTGAGCTGGACGATGCTGATCGTGACGCTGGCTGCGGTGATCTGCGTTGCAGGAGCGAGAAAGTATGCCAATTGACTCCCTCTTCAGCCTAATGATCTCTAAAAATTGGTAGCCCTGCACATGTAGTGATATAAAAATAAAATCAATTTATTATTGATCACTACTTCTGTAAGACTACCCTTTTTCCAAAGCAGGATCATCATCGGGAGGAGTCATGCTCACTCCCTCCTGATTCTTCATTTTTCGGTCGGTCAGACCTAGAATCGTGCCGAAGACCGACTGATTCAGCGGCCTCGTGATGCGCCGCCGGACTGCCCTTTACCCCTACCATGCCGACCGCCGCCAAACCCTCCTGGCCCCTGGCTTCCCGCAGATGGGTTTTTTTTGCCATTAACCGACGCAGGTGGGTTTGCCGTGGAGTCGTCGCGATGGGTCGCTGCGCTCAGATCCGGCGCGGTCGTTTGGCCTATCGGTTCATTGCGGTCGGATGGTGCTGCCCGATCTTGGCTATCTGGGGGGGTCGGTAGGCCACCGATGGTGGAGAGTTGGTCGAGATCGCTGACATTGCGGTGGGCGGGGCGAACAGCGGTGGGTGAGAAGCGCTGGCTAAGAGGGGTCGAGCCATGCGATCCAGCGCTGACAGAGCCTTTGATGGTGTCGGCGACGATGCGATTTTTCCCCGCGAGATGGCCGGAAACGAGGACGAGCCGACCCTTGGCCAGCAAGCGGCTAGGGTCAGTATCGCTGATCTGGGTTTGCGGAGTGAGATCGATATCAAAATTCGAAATCCTCAGCTTGAGCGGATCCTGATGCTCCAACACCAATCCTTCGGCGATCATTTGGACACCCTCTTCCAGCAACGACGGTAGCGGATCGATTTCGACCTCTCGCATTACCAATTGCCGGCCGTTCCATCGACCTCGCACCAACGCGTTTTCACCCACACTAGCCGACAGACGGCGATTCGTCGCGTGCAGTGGCAAACCCGAAAGATTCCAGGCTCCGGATGCCGTGCGCTGCAACGTACCGACAGCACTGTGTTCCTTAAGATGAGAAACCGGTTCAAGGCGGGTCGCATGGACGATGCCGTTCACATCGCGAAAACCAGAGACGCGCACCAAATTGTTTAATTGTAGCGCTCCGAGCGTCACCAGACCGTTTGGACGCGTGGTGTCATTGATGATGATGGGTTGATCCATCACGTAAAGCATTCCGTGGCGCGGATCGAGGCGGGTCACGGGTCCTTGCAGCGCGTCCAGAATGAAAATATGTCGTGCCGTCAGTCGCAATTCGGGGCCACTGGCGTCGATGGCGACAATCTGACCGAGCGCCAAAGCACGCAAGTGGACAGGGATACCATTGTGACGGAGGGTTGTGCTGGAGTCGAAATCAATTTCCAAACCGTTGACGCAGACGCTGCCGAAAGCGGTGATGGTTCCCATGATGCCGGTACCGCCGCTGCCCCCTGGCATTTTGCCAGTACCGCCACTACCGCCCGGCATTTTGCCGGCGCTACCGCTGCCGCCCTGGGCCCAATGGCTGCGACCTTCGATTCCACCATGATCCAAGTCGTTGCTTGGTATTGGTTCAATGCAAGTCAGCTGCGCAGCCTGCGCGGCTGTCAGCCCGATACAGATCCCCAGAATCAGTAGCCATGCGGTGGTGACGAGATAGAGGGGATGTATCGCGGATCGAAACCACTGATAACGGTTCATGATGATTCATTTCCCTCTGACGACGTCGGTTCACTGTAGAAATAAATGCCGTAAGTAAAGCGTTGTCGATTTTGCTCGGTCATGGCATCTCGTTCTTCCAACGCAATCGCCTTGCTGTTGATGAGTTGCAACGATTTCATGCCAAGCCGTTTGGATAGCGCCTCAAGTTCCGAGATGCTTTCTAGCGACAAGGCGTCGTAATGGACGCTGCGCTCCAGTAGGGGGGGTGCTTCGCCGAGCAGATTGTGCACGGAAGCGGCAGCATGATCGTGCAGATTGTGGTTGAAATAAAAAACGATTTCATCGAAGCCGGGGCGTGGTACGAAACTGCCAGTGCTGAGTACCACTTCATCGCGCTCATTGAGCGTGGCGATTCCCAGGCGCAGCCATTCATCGAGCACGACGCGGGAGCGAATGTCTTTGCTGACGCTCGCCACCAGCGATTCAAAAGAAACGTCGGTACTCCCACTCGCCAATCGAGGCAACGGTCGCGGTTGGCCTTGTTGGTCGAGGTAAGGTGTTTTACCGATCCAGAGGCCGACCAGTTGCGCCCCGAAAGACACCGATTCGGGCGTTCGCCCTGCCGGGTCCGGTGGAATCTCGCGCAGGCGTTTCAGTTCCTTACGATGGATGCCGGTCAGTAGATGAAGGCGGCTGTCGCTGAGCGGAGTTTCAGGCAGAGAGAAATGACGGCGGGCCACATCGACGAATAGCGTTTTCAGTAGTTCCGAAAAAGCCGGGTAGGTAATGCCGTGTGCCAATGCGAGACGCACGATGGGTCTCAAGATGCGTCTCAGTGCGGCAGCCAGCGTGGAAGGCGGGGTGAGTGGCGTCATGATTCGGATTGGTTGAAGCCAATGAATGAAGTGATTATCCTACATTTTCTTGACGTGGGAAATTATCCCACTTAATATAATTCTACGTGGGAAATTTTCCCTCGATAAAAATGACCATTTGGAGTGATATGACATGAAAGCGCGTTATATTCCGGTATTGATCACGATTGGTTTGATGACTTGCGCGACCGCGCTGGCCCACGGCGGTCGTAATGGGGATGGTACAAGCATATCGACGACTGCTACCATTCCCACCACGGCCGTCAGCATCGATGAAAGCGCGACCTGTCAAGGCGGCGGCACACGCGCCATTAGCGGTTCGTATGATCCAACGACAGGCGCTCTGGAAAGTACGGTCACTTACACCAATTGCATAGACCGGGATTCAACCCAGGACGGTTCCATAACCACGACGGGCAATTTGATTCAGGATACCAGCGACAGCAATCTGTATACCTTGAGTCTGAGCACCACCACCGACATGAGTCGCACGAGAGGAACCGATGAAAACCAAATGACGTGCACGCGCACGACTGCTGGTACTTATGACTTAAGCGCACAAACCTTTACTGGAACGGTCACGCAAAAGGCGGACTGCGTTGAAGAGATGGTGGCTACCCAATACGGCGATATTGTACAGCAACTGCTGAGTGGGGGCATGGGTGGACGTCACTGACGTTTATCTTGGAGCTGAGGATCTTACTCAATAGCTTAAGGTCAACGACTAGCCTAAAGGCGGTAAACCATCCGACGTACGGTATTGAGGGTTGGGAATTCCAGATCCGTCGATCCATTGGCCAGAGTACCCGGAAAGCGTGAATGTTGGCACTGGTGGCGAATTCTCCGATCGGCGCAACCGGCCTCCATCAGGCGCAATTAGGCGGCCAGAGAATAGAACTGATCTGCCGCCGATAGAACTTTCCCGTCGGCTAGAATCATCTGGCCCTTCTTGATCCTATGCATCAGTTCGATACCTTGAAGAATTTTTCGGGCGGAGCCGAAGAACTTGAACCCCAACAGGGACCGGATGATTCGTTTCACAGCCCGATGGTCCTGTTCCACCTGGTTATTCAAGTACTTGATTTGATGGACCTCGATGGCGGCACCACGGCGGCAGAGCCGATCACCTCCCACAAAACCTTTTCGGTGCGCTTCCTGAGCGTCGCCCGGAACGGTTCGCTGGTATACGGCTACCGGGGGGAAATCTGGAGACGACCGGCAGGGAGCAAGGGATCCAGACGTGTACCGATCCGCATGACCTAGAGTTCGCTGAGCGAGGGACAATTTTTCACCAGTAAAGAACCCCGCCGCTTGCGGCGGGGTTCTTTACTTTCCTCATCCGGCGGTTCCCAACCGGTCAGGGCATTGGTCAGATAAACACCCAGGCGCTCCATCTCGCCGGTCAATGGATCGGTTTCCAGCGTCGCGCCCCACTATTGCAGCAGCAAACCCAGTTGCAAATGCACCACCACATACGGCGCGGGTAATAGCTCGAAGCCAAACACGCGCTCCAGCGCCGCCTGTTTCAATTTCGCCCCGGCCAGACTGCCCAAACCCTGTTCGTCCAGTCGGGTCTTGATCAGGCGCAACACTTCGGTCAAATACGCGCCGGTGCCGCAACACGGATCGAGAATGAACACCGCCGGGTCCGCCAACCCCTCGGCGATGCCCAATTCTTCCCGCAACACCGCATCCACCCGCGCCACCATATAGTAGGCCCTAAACCAACGTTCGTGTTATGAAGGGCAAAAACAAAATAAAGTTTTTATTATCATTAAGTTGTATTATATAACTATCGTTTTTTGTAACTCTCACCGTAGGGTAAGATGCCAAATAGGCTTTAGTCTATTTGGCAGTGACAGGTGAGATTTTAATACAATGATTTTTAATTATTTTTATCGGTTAATAGGGTAAATACCCTATTTGTCACTAAGAAGTCTTATCCCTGACAACTTCCATGCTGGAATGAACCCTGATGACACTGCACCGGTATTGTCAACTTGAGTATTACC
>JAGRHM010000591.1 GCA_020445005.1 Candidatus Competibacteraceae bacterium
GTCAAATCGGGCTTCGCCGGCGAATCCGCACATTAGGGAGTCCTTTGTCTGTGGTGGTAAAGGGGCGAGGCGGGTTTAAAAAAGGTCTCATACAACGGCGCGGGAGTCAAACCGAGGACTCGCCTGCCGGATTCAATCAGCAAGTAGCGGACTTCCTCAGCCATAACCAGACAACATCCACCGTGAAGGACAACGCCAGTAGCCCTAATGCAACCGCAGCCAGTACGGTTGAAATCGGCGGGACGAGCAGTGGCGTCAGACACAACACCAGCGCTACGGTCTGAATCACACACACGGTTTGCCGACGGCGGCGCGGCGGCAGGGGCTGATTCAACCAGGGCAGCGCGTAACCCAGCAGAACGAACCCATAGCGCATACCCCCGGAAAGAATCACCCAAACCCCAGCCTTGCCGAATTGCCAAACCAGCACGGCCAGAATCAGAATGAAAAAGGCATCGACTTCCATGTCAAAACGCGCGCCAAAGGGACTTTTCATACCGCTCCGTCGTGCCAGCCAGCCATCCAGTCCATCAAGCAGCAGGGCGACGATGGCCAGCGCCGCCATAATCCATGCCCACGCGGGCAACGGAGCGGGACGGCCCATCAGTCCAGCAAACAAGGCGGCAATGCCCGCGCGCAGCAAGGTGACCGTATTCGCCGCGCCAAAGCGGTTCAAGGGCTGGTGTTGAGAAAGAAACCGCGCCAGAATCAGCAAGAATCCAACAAAAACGGCCAGCGACTGGGCCAAGTATCCGATGGGCGCGGCAAAAGCCTGAATGATCATGAACGCGACGCTAATTAACAACGCGAGCACGGCTATGCTGTTCAACAGAGCGCTGATCTGTAACGATTGAAGCGATGTTCTGGCAGTGTGGGGCACGGGGGCAAGCGCAATAGCGGATTCAGAGGTAATGGCTTACTTTCCTCACCCGTTCGCGGAAGAGGGGTTGGGGGAGAGGGCTAAATCTTCCGGTTGAATGACTTCCAGTTGTGAAAGCACCTGTTGCAGCTCACTCAATCCGTTCGGCAAATTCTGGTGGAGAATTTTGTCCAATAAAGGTTCCGGCATCTGGACGCCGGCTTGCTCGATTGCCTCAACCAGGCCCGACATCTGCGTCTCGTAGCGTCGCCACTCCATAGCCAGTTGCCGAATTTGCACCGCCGCCTTGACCGAGGATTGCAGATCAATACGCTCGCCCAGACGGGCGCGCAGTTCGACCACTTCCCGGCCAAACTGATGACTCAGATCATGCATCCGCTGGACCGGTTGTTTTATGGAGTCCGGCGTCCGGCTATGCAAAATATCGCCGGCGCTCATCAAGACCGTGAGAGGCGTCGCCAGGGCATGGAGCAGGGTATGGACCGTTGCTGGAAGATTCGCCATACGGGTTCTCTATATTACATTATGTTTGTGTTGCTTACTTATTTTAAGGCATTTTAAAACGAATGCCGTTCAAAAAGCCTCGGGGAGAAGTCACTCACCATGAAAACCGAAGGTATGCTGGCCCGGTCGTTCTGGCTTGTGGCTCCTGGTCGCGGCGAAATTCGCACCGAACGCCTGCCCCTGCCTGGCCCGGATGAGGTGCGAGTGCGGACGTTATACACGGCCATCAGTCGCGGCACCGAGAGTCTGGTGTTTCGTGGCGAGGTGCCGCCCAGCCAATACCCGATCATGCGCGCGCCCTTCCAGCAGGGCGAATTCCCGGCGCCCGTGAAATACGGGTACTGCAACGTCGGCGTTATTGAAGCCGGCCCCTCCGCTTGGCGGGGACAAACCGTCTTCTGCCTTTACCCCCATCAAGACTACTACATCGTTCCGGCAGCGGCGGTAAC
>JAGRHM010000592.1 GCA_020445005.1 Candidatus Competibacteraceae bacterium
TCATCGTCTTCAGCCAGCAGAATTCTCACCGGATAATTGGGCCGGGTGCGAGACCCCAAAAGTCCAGAGGATGCGCCATTGCCATCCATCCCGCTTACTCCTGGGGTCTCATATTCCACTTGAGCCAATAACAACTTAACGTCCGCACCAGTGCGACGAAATCCGGAAACTCGACAGGCTTCACTAAATAGCTGTTAGCGTGATAGTCATAAGCCCGGGCCATATCGATTTCCGCTTGGCTGCTGGTTAGAATAATGACCGGAATGCGGTTCAGGTCCGATGAGGTTTTTATCGTTTGCAGCACGGTCAGACCATCGACCTTGGGTAACCGTAAATCGAGCAGGATAATGCGGGGACGCGGATAGGAAACCGGGTCTGCATAGGGACCTCGCTGGAAAAGATAATCGAGAGCGCTGGCGCCATCTTCCAAATGAATGAGGCGAGTGGCGATGGAGTGTTGGGTAAAGCCGCGCCGCACCAGTTCGGCATGATCAGGATTATCCTCGACTAAAAGAATAATCTCTTGCGCACTGAACATGATAAAGTCTCTCCAGGATTATTCGGGCGCCGCATGAGCAGGGGGCAGTGTGAAGCAGAAAGCGCTGCCCTGGCCCTGGCCCGCAGATTCGACCCAGATCCGACCACCATGAAACTCGATGATGCGTTTGACCAGCGCCAATCCCACGCCGGTTCCTTCGATACGGGGATCGAGTTGCTCGAACAGGCCAAACACCTTATCGTGATAAGATGGTTTAATGCCCATGCCATTATCCTGCACATAACAAACGATTTGTCCCTGCTCCTGGCGACTGCTGACAGTGATCAATGGAGCCGGTTGCTCGCCCAGGTATTTGACCGCGTTATCCAGCAGGTTTTGCATGACTTCCAACAAACGCGGCCGGTCGCCGCACACCGTGGGCAAGTCGTCAGCCACCATCAGGCGCGCGGCCCGCTGCTGGAAGCGTCCGGTCAGCAGTTCCGCGGCTTCATGCGCCAGTTGTGCTAACGACACGCGCACCGGTGGGTTGCAAATGCGGCCAATCCGGGACAGCTCGAGCAAGTCATCGAGCAAGTTCTTCATCTTGTCGGCGGCGCCATTGATGCGCGCCATGTCCCGAAGCGCCTGTTCCTTGTCCTCGCCTGCTAAATCCTGTTCGAGAACTCCAAGAAAACCCTTAATGGTGATCAGCGGACTCTTGAGGTCGTGCGATACCGTATAGGTAAATCGCTCCAGTTCGGCGTTTTTGGCTTCCAGCTCTACAATCAAGCGTTCGCGTTCCGCTTCAGCCTCCTTGCGCGCGGTAATATCAGTTCCCACGCTGAACACTCCAGAGATGTTTCCCAATTTGTCAAGAATGGTTCGGTTGGTCCAGGCTATCCAGACTCGTTCGCCATTTTTGCGCCAGTTCTGATTGACGTTATTCGCATAGTCGTCAGGATGTTTGACGATATCGTTGATGACCGCCACCAGATCGCGTCCGGTTTCCTCGAAGGGCGGGACAATGGTTCCTATGACGGGTTGGCCGATAATCTCCTGCTCAGTGTAGCCGAAAAAGCGCAATCCGTACTCGTTCAGGAAAATAACACGCCCATTGCGGTCCCATTTCAAGATGATGCTGTTGGCATTTTCGACGAGATCACGATACTTCTGTTCGGTATCTTTGCGTTTCCTGATGTTGATGCTGAGAATCAACACCACTCCAAACAATATCAGGATCACCGCTCCGGTACCGAGAACCAGACTGCGGTGGGCCTCGAAAAAGCCGGGTTGCCGATTGAGGAAAATGCTGTCCGCCGGCAGGTTGGCGTCTTCCAGCCCAAAGCGTTGCAAGACTTTGTAATCGAAAAGATACTGGTTGGGACTTTCCCATACCGTCTGGATCTTTTCGATCGGCTCGCCCTCAAGCAACCGCGCTGCCAGCTTTCCGGCAAGCAACCCCTGCGCCTTACCGTAAACGACTTTACCGCCTAGCGGTCCAGAGCCAATCCAGAAGTCATGCGAAATGTAAAGGGGCACCGGACTGGCCAAGGCCAGACGCGCTCCCGCCGTGTCGGTTTGCAGGATATTGCCGGCGGCGTCGGCCTGGCGTCCGACCAGCAACACGGCGGTATCCAGCGTCTGATGGCGCAACAGTTCTTCGCCTTGATCAATCCGGCCATCAGTCCAATATTCGGTCGCGAAAGGTTCGCGCATTTGTTGCAGCGCCTCGCTGATCAGGTCGCGATTCGCCTGCCCCGTCACGGAATTGTCTGAAATAACCAGGAGCTTGACGATATTAGGTTGAAGTTGGCGGATAAGCTGCAATATTTCCAGAAACGAGGGGATTTCGGAAACGCCCGTCAGATTGGACAGACCAGCGACATCCTGGGGTTTGAGGTTATTGACGCCGCAAAAAACCAGCGGTTTGCCGGGCGCAATGCGGTCGCGGTTAGCCAGGATGAAATCGTAGGCGTTGTTATCCGAGACGAGCACCACATCGGGTTGCCGGTTCCCATATTTATCCTGGAGGTGAATTCGCATGTTGGCGAAGCCATTTTGCAATGGCTGAGGGAAGCGTAGCGAATCCAGATACTCGGTGTAGACCTCGTAACGTTGGCCGCCAGCGGCCAGTGATTCCAGGATGCCGGCTTGGATGGCGTCGGTCCAGTTTA
>JAGRHM010000593.1 GCA_020445005.1 Candidatus Competibacteraceae bacterium
CCCGGCAAACCAACTGTCGCGATAGTCATCGGTCGTGCCGGTTTTGCCGGCCAGATTCAGATCGGGCGACAGTTTGCGTTTGACTGCGCTTGCCGTCCCGGCCTGAACCACCCGCTGCATAGCATGGGTGATCAGATACGCGGGTCCTGAATCAACCGCTTTTTCCATATCCAGGCTGTAGTGCTGTAGCGATTGGCCGTTAGCGTCAGTGACCTCGCGAATGGCGCGCAGGGGAATGCGGAAGCCGCCGCTGGCGATGCTGGCGTAAACTTGCGCGATCTCGAAGGGCGACGCCTCGAACGCGCCCAGCAACAACGATGGATAAGGTTTCAAATCCCGCTCGAAGCCCAGTCGTCGCAGCATTTCCACCACATTAATGACATCCATGTCTAAGCCGACCCGTACCGCCGGAATATTGTAGGAACGCGCCAATGCATCCCGCAGAACCACGCGACCATGATAACGATGATCGTAATTAGCCGGTGTCCAGCGTTGCCCGCCTGAGGTGTAAACCAGTCGACTGTCATTGAGCCGGGTCATCAGGGTATAACGATCGGGTTGCTCCAGGGCTGTTAGATAAACCACAGGTTTAACCAGTGAGCCGGCCAGGCGCTTGGCGTCGAGCGCCCGATTGAATCCAAACCGCTTCGGTTCCCGATCGCCGACCATCGCCAGCACCTCCCCCCTTTGGGTATCAGTCACCACCGCAGCGCCCTGCAAAGGCCGCGCCCGGCGTTGACTCTTCTCTAATTCAGACAATTTATCGACGATCGTGTTTTCCACGACGGCCTGGATACGGGGATCAAGGGTCGTGAAGACTTGCAGACCCTCGGACAGCAGATCATCGGGTTTGTAGTACTGCCGTAACTGCCGTTGCACCAATTCCAGAAAGGCTGGATAGGCGGTAATACCGCTGGCCATCTTGGGCAGCACATCCAGCGCCATATTACCGGCAAGCACGGCGTCCTCGGCGCTGATCAGATTTTGCTCAACCATGACCTCCAGCACCAGAGATCGGCGTTCTCTGGCTCGCTCAGGGTGCTTGCGTGGATCGTAAAACGATGGACCTTTAATCATTCCCACCAGCAGGGCAATCTGGTGGAGGTCCAATTCTTCCAGAGGCTTACCGAAATAAAACTGGCTTGCCAAGCCAAAGCCATGAATCGCCCGACTACCGTCCTGGCCCAGATAAATAGCGTTGCTGTAAGCCTCTAGGATGTCGTCCTTACCGTAGCGCGCATCAATAAGGATCGCCATCAGCATCTCATTGATCTTGCGCTTGAGGGTTCGCTCATTGCTGAGGAACAGGTTTTTGACCAGTTGCTGGGTCAAGGTGCTGCCGCCCTGTACAGTCCGTCCGGCGCGCAAATTCGCCAACAACGCCCGGAAAATGCCTTTAGGATTAATGCCGGCATGCTCGAAGAAAGAGCGGTCCTCAACCGCCATCAGGGTATCCACTAAGGCGGGCGGCAAATCCCCGGCCTTGAGCAGGATGCGGTCCTCGTAATGGGCAGGATAGATGCCAGCGATTTCCGGGGGATCCATGCGCAACAGTCCAGGCGTTTCCTGGTCATCCAGACTGGCCAATTTGACCAGAATATCGCCGGCAAAGGTCAGGCGCACCTTACGATTGGGTTCCACGCCGTCCCAGAAGGTGAAATTTCGGGTGGCTACCTCGAAGGTTTCACCCTGACGCGCGTAGGTTCCAGGAGTGGTCGGCGACTCGCCGCCCGTGGCCGGCGGCGCACAATCCTGGGCTGGAGTGGGCGCCTTGCGCTTGAAGCGGCGCTTGTTATCATTCTTGGCCGGTGGTTCGGACAGGGACGCCGCCGGACAATTGACATCGCGGTAACCCAGCATTTTCAGTTCCTGGGCAAACGCATCGGCGCTCAGCGACATGCTCTCGAACAATTCCAGCGGCCGAGCGTACACCCGGGCGGGCATGGCCCAGCGTTTCCCATCGAACTCGGTGCGGATCACCGAATCCAGGTACAGCATATACAGGCCCAGACCCAGCGCCCCAAGCAACACGCTACCTAAAAACAGCGAAAAAATCAGCGACAACAGGGCGCGCACCACATGCAGCGGCAATGCGCCTAGCTTACGCACAGATCGAGCTTTAATCATCATTGTTCCAGTCTGACGTCCGCTATTACGGCCCATCCGCTTGGCGGACGCCAGTTATTCTGTCTTAATGTCAAGGTTTCAGTTTTCATGACCCTTCTGGAGCGCAAGCGGTGCCTTCCACCGATAAATCCTTTGATCAAGCTACGCTGATCGCGGCGCTCATGCGCCCTGACCGTTATCCCCATCCAACGACCACGGTCGAGCATCTGCAGACCCATATTTCCCACCTGCTACTGGCGGGTGATTATGCCTACAAGATCAAGAAACCGGTTAATTTGGGCTTTCTCGATTTTACCAGTCTCGAACATCGTCATTACTATTGCCAACAGGAACTGCGCCTGAACAGACGATTAGCGCCGGATTTGTATCTGGATTGCCTCTCGATTGGGGGCGATCCCCGGCATCCGGCGCTGGGCGCAGAACCGGCGATAGAATATGCAGTGCAGATGCGCCGCTTTCCCCAGGCAGCGTTGTTGGATCAGGTGTTAGCCGCCGGCGGGCTGGAAAGTCGTCATATCGAGGGACTGGCTCGCCAGCTGGCCTGCTTCCATCAAACGGTTCCGATTGCTGATCCATCTACGCTCTTTGGCGAGCCGGAGCAAGTTCGCCAACCGATGCTGGATGATTTTACCGCGATCCGCCCCCGGTTGAACGATGCGGACGATCTAGCGATTCTGGCCGAGGTGGAGCGCTGGACCCTGGACGCCACTGAGCGCTTGCGGCCCCGGTTACTGGAGCGTAAGGCGCGCGGTTGGATCCGCGAAGGGCATGGCGATCTGCATTTGGGCAATATGATTTTGACCGACGACGGTCAGGTCACCATTTTCGATTGCATTGAATTTAATGACGCACTGCGCTGGATTGACGTGATCAATGATCTAGCGTTTCTGACTATGGATCTACAAGCGCGCGGCGTCGGACGGTTTGCACAGCGCGTACTCAATACCTGGCTGGAGTACAGTGGCGATTTTGCCGGCGTCGCGCTGCTGAGCTATTACCAGGTTTATCGAGCGATGGTGCGGGCGAAGGTCAATGCCATTCAGACGAGTCAGGAGGGGATCGCCGACACGGATCGCGCAGCTGCCCGTGAACGTTGCCGGGACTATTTGCGTCTGGCGCTGGCGTTGACCCGGGAACTGGCGCCGTTCCTATTGATCACGCACGGAGTTTCCGGTTCCGGGAAATCGCGTCGGAGCGGCCAGTTAATGGAGGTATTGCCGGGCGCCATTCGCATCCGCGCTGATGTCGAGCGCAAGCGGTTATTTGGACTGCGTCCGCTGGATGATAGCCGCTCCAACCTCGGTCAAGGATTGTACACCCCGGAAGCCAGCGCCCGTACCTATCAACGTTTGCTGGAATTAGCGCATGAGCTGCTGGCGGCGAAGCATCCGGTGCTGGTCGACGCCACTTTTCTCAAGCGCGCGCATCGCGAGCCGTTTCGTGAACTGGCGGCGCGCCAGGGCGTACCGTTCATTCTGTTAGAGTGTGCGGCGGACGCAGACACCTTGCGGAAGCGGGTCGCCGCGCGACGGAAGCGCGGCGATGACGCCGCCGAGGCCGATGTCGAAGTGCTGGAGCGGCAACTGCAATTTGTTGAACCGCCCGCGCCCGATGAACATCCATTAAAAACCGCTGGCGACGGCGATCTGGAGCGGTTGCGGGCAGCGATTTTAGCGGCGCGGTAGGCACCGCCCACAGGTTACTTGGCTAAATTGATGCCGGACGAAGACGTTTCCTCGAAGACTTCCCGATAGCTGGCATAGATGGCGCACGCGGTGACTGGTCCCAGGACCAGGAGACCCAGACCCAAGGGGATGATGGCGACGATCGCGAGCGCGATGTAGATCAGTCCGAGAACCAGCAGGGGTAGCGTATTAATCCAGCAAGCGGCGATGCTGGCTTGCACCGCCGGCCAGGCGTTTTGCCGGCCCAGCATGACCAATGGAACGCCGTAGAACAGCGCCATAGTGATCAAGATGCCGATGGTGACTACGATCAGCATGACGATCAAGCCGACGCCGGCGAGGATTCCACCCATCGCTTCGTTAGGCACATTAGCCCCAGCGCTGTCCAGGGCAATCCCGGTAGCCACGCTGCCGCCAACGAAGATCATGAACACGATAAACATTAGAATGTAACCGCCAACGCTGAACAGACCGAGCATGACCAAGGGTCCCATCCGCTCCTGGTCGCGAAAGCCCTGGAACAGATGGGCGATTTCCAGGTTTTCCCCCCGCGCCTGGACTGCCGCGCCATACAACATACCGCCGGCCAACACGGGATTAAGCAGGGTATGCCCAATCATGCCGACCAACGGAATCAGCGACAGCACCACACTGATGGCCAGGTAGATGAGCAGAATGACGATCCATACTCCCGGCGCTTTAGCGAACAACTGCCAACCCTCGACAATCCATCCCCAGCCACGTCCGGCATTCGCACGAATTGCGGTCATGAGCAACTTTCTCCTGGTTAATTTCTGAAAGAAAAAACATGCTACAAAAACAAAACGGGTGCGTGCACTTTCATTGATTCAATTCACAATCTGCAAATAATCTTCAATTTTCCGCAAGTCCTTGTCAATCAATGCGTGTCGGAGGGGAGCTGGTGGTTTTATCGCACCCAATTACCCATGTATGGTCCACCCCGCGTTGTCAAGGGATAAGCTTGGCTTGAAGTGAAGGAAGGTTGCGAACAT
>JAGRHM010000594.1:0-2169 GCA_020445005.1 Candidatus Competibacteraceae bacterium
CCTTCCGTCTCCGGCTCCGGATTCGGCCAGATCACCGCAGTTTTAACCCGGTTGCCGGTAATTTCAGCGATTTCGGTCGGATGCCCGGCGAGGGTGAAGCGTGCGCCCGGTTCTGGGATGGCTTCGAGATGCTCCATGATCAGACCATTGAGTGTGCGCGGTCCGTCAGTGGGCAACTTCCATTCCAGCATACGGTTCAGGCTACGGATGGAGGTACGGCCGCTGACTGTATAACCGCCGTCGGCGCGCGGAACCAGGTTGCGATTACCGACCGCCGCTGGATCGGTGGTGAATTCACCCACGATCTCTTCCAAAATATCTTCAAGGGTAACTAAACCCATCACATCGCCGTATTCGTCCACGACCAGTCCGACCCGCCGGCGTAATTGCTGAAAATTGACCAATTGCCGGGTCAGCGAGGCTCCTTCGGGAATAAAATACGGCTCACGGATCATGCCTTCGAGATCAGTACGATTGAAGTCCGGCTTTTGCGCCATCAAGTTCAATACCCTGCGCAAATGTAAAAATCCCACCGCCTGATCGATGGTGTCGCGATAGGCGACCAAACGGCTGTAGGGACTTTGGGTTAACTGGGTGATAATGGATTCCCAGTCGTCTTCCAAATCCAGCCCCGCCACCTCGTTACGCGGGATCATGATGTCCTCGACGGTAATTTCCTCCAGTTCCAGGATGCTGAGCAACATAGTCTGATGCCGTTTGGGGATCATCACTCCGGCTTCCAGCACGACCGTGCGCAATTCCTCGGCGCTCAGGCTGTGCTGAGCCGAGGTTTGGATCGCCACGCGAAACAGTCGCAGCAGGCTGTTAGCGACGGTATTGGTCAGCCAGACCAGGGGATAGAAAATTTTCAGCAACGGCCCCAACACCGCCGAGGCGGGGAACGCGATCCGTTCCGGGTGCAGGGCCGCCAGCGTCTTGGGTGCGACCTCGCCAAAGACCAGCAGCACCAGGGTCAGAGCGATGGTGGAGACGGCGATGCCTGCTTCACCCAAAAAGTGGATGGCGATGATCGTGGCGAGTGAGGAGGCGAGAACATTGATGAAATTATTACCGAGCAGGATAATGCCGATGAGTCGATCCGGCCGCTCCAGCAGCTTGCTGGTCCGCTGCGCAGCTTTATCGCCCGCTTTGGCGCGGTGACGCAGGCGGTAACGATTGAGCGTCATTAATCCGGTTTCGGAACTGGAGAAGAAAGCGGAACAGCCGATGAGCAACACCAGGGCAATGCCCAGTATACCGATATGCAGATCGTCCAAATCGCAAAAACCTCGTTGGGATAGTCGATTTCGTTGTTAAGGGTGGTCGGTATGGACTGTCAAGAACCCGCTTAATAACGTTGCAATACCAACTCCAGCACTAGCTTGCTGCCGAAATAGGCCAGCATCAAGAACGCGAAGCCGCTCAGGGTCCAGCGAATCGCGGTGCGTCCGCGCCAGCCAAACCGCCAACGGCCCCAAAGCAGGACGCCGAACACTCCCCAAGCGATGAAGGACAGCACGGCTTTGTGCGCCAGATGTTGGGCAAACAGGTCATGCAGAAAGAATAGACCACTGATCAGGGTAATGGTAAGGAGGAAGAAACCCGCGCCGATCATTTGGAACAACAGAGATTCCATCGCGGTCAACGGGGGAATGCCGCGCAGGAAACCGCCGGGCTGGCGCTGGCGCAACCGGCGGTCTTGCACCGCCAACAGCGTCGCCTGCACCGCCGCCAGCGTCAGGAGGGAATAGGCTAGGATCGCGATCAGAATATGCAGTTCTAACGGCCATTGTCCAGCGTCAGCAACGATGCGTTCCGCGGGGAAGAGCAGGCCCAACAACAGGGTTACGGCGCTGAAGGGCAACAGCAGAATGCCCAGATTTTCGACCGGGCGCACCATCGCCGCCGCCAGCAGCAGGACGCCAATCAGCCAGCCGGTGAAGGACAGGGCGTTGAAGAAACCCAGATTCAATCCAGCGGGCTGAAACACGGTTTGTGAGAGGATCATCGCATGCAGCAACGCTGCGCTCCAGCCCAGCGCCAACGGGCCGCCCTTGGCGCTGGATCGGCCCTCGCCGGCGTGCGCCAGCCGCCAGGCCAGCCGGCCGCCAGCGAGTAAATAGAACAGGGCGGCCAGGCCGCCGATCAGCGCGTTCATGATGATTCCAT
>JAGRHM010000594.1:2188-5093 GCA_020445005.1 Candidatus Competibacteraceae bacterium
CCAGCGTCGGAATGCCAATGATGACATGGAACGCCCCCGGCTTAGAAGCGCGCTTCCGACGCATTGCCTTATAATGGTCTTCTATTGCTTTTACAAAGGTTGAACCGGCATGTTTGAAAATCTTAGCGAACGCTTGCTCCGCACCATCAAGAATCTGCGCGGCCAAGGCCGCTTAACCGAGGATAATATCAAGGACGCCTTGCGCGAGGTGCGCATGGCGTTGCTGGAAGCAGACGTCGCGTTGCCGGTGGTGCGGGAGTTCATTAATCGGGTGCGCGAGCGGGCAGTTGGCGAGGAAGTACTGCTCAGTCTGACGCCGGGTCAGGTGCTGATCAAGATCGTCCATGAGGAATTGATCCGCACCATGGGGGAAGCCAATTCCGAACTCAATTTGCGGACGCAACCACCGGCCGTGGTGCTCATGGCCGGCTTGCAAGGTTCCGGCAAGACCACCAGCGTCGCTAAGCTGGCCCGCTGGCTCAAGGAGCATCAGCACAAAAAGGCCATGGTTGTCAGTTGCGACGTGTATCGGCCGGCGGCGATTGAGCAGTTGCGCAAGCTGGCGGGCGAGGTTGGCGCGGAGTTTTTCCCCAGCGACCCGGGACAGGCGCCTGAAACCATTGCCCGGCAGGCGCTGGAACAGGCCCGTTTGCACGCAGTGGACACGCTGATTGTCGATACCGCTGGTCGCTTGCATGTTGATGAGGAAATGATGGCGGAAATTCAACGCGTGCATGCTGTGCTGAAGCCGATTGAGACCCTATTTGTGGTGGACAGCATGACCGGCCAGGATGCTGCCAATACCGCTCAAGCCTTTAACGCCGCTTTACCGTTGACTGGGATCGTGTTGACCAAAACGGACGGTGATGCCCGAGGTGGGGCGGCGCTTTCCATCCGCCAGATCACGGGGCAACCGATCAAGTTTCTCGGCGTTGGTGAAAAGATTGCTGCGCTGGAGCCGTTTTTCCCGGACCGGGTGGCTTCGCGCATTCTCGGCATGGGCGATGTGTTGAGTCTGGTAGAAGAGATGGAGCGCAAGGTTGACAAGGAGAAATCGCTCAAGTTGGCTCAGAAGGTTCAAAAGGGCAAAGGTTTTGATCTGGAGGACTTTCGTGAGCAGATGGAGCAAATGATGGGTATGGGCGGCATTGCCGGATTACTGGAGAAAATGCCCGGTTTTAAGGCCGCTCCCGCCGCACTCAAGGAGCAGGCGACCGACAAAGAGGTCAAACGCTTGATCGCCATTATCAATTCCATGACGCCGGGAGAGCGTCGCTTCCCGGATATCATCAAGGGTTCGCGCAAACGCCGCATTGCCGCCGGTTCAGGGACGCAAATTCAGGATGTGAACCGGCTGCTTAAGCAATTCAGCCAGGCGCAAAAAATGATGAAAAAAATGAAGGGCGGCGGCATGATGAAAATGATGCGCGGCTTGCAGGGGCGGTTGCCGCCGGGCAGTCTGCCGCCATTGAAACCATGAAGCCGAAAAACTCATTTTCAAACCCCTGGGATTTCCGTTATCATGCGCGGCTTCATCCGGCCGCCCCGTAAATGCGGCTTTTTTACATGGATATCGGAATTTGCAAGAGGTACTCACAGCGCATGGTTAGCATTCGCTTGTCCCGTGGCGGCGCCAAGAAGCGTCCATTTTACACGATCGTCGTGACCGACAGCCGCAACCGGCGCGATGGCCGTTATATCGAGCGACTCGGCTTTTTTAACCCGATTGCCAGCGGCAAGGAAGAGCGGTTGAACATGAACCGGGAACGGTTGCAATACTGGCTCAACACCGGTGCGCAGCCCTCCGAACGTGTGATCAGCCTGATGAAAGAGCAGGCTCGCCAACAGTCATCAACCGCAGCCACTGAGTAAGTCTAGGACTGGAACTCGGCGCTGCGGTTATGGGCGACGGCTGGATCATACTGGGCCGAGTCTCGGGTCTGTTCGGCGTACAGGGTTGGGTGCGGGTTTTTTCCCATACCGAACCCCGGCAGGGAATTATCAATTATAAGCCGGTTTTTTTGAACCGGCGGGGCGAATGGCAGTCCTTTACCATCGAGGAGGGCCGCGCCCACGGGGCGGGGGTGGTAGTAAAATTTGCCGGTTATGACGATCGTGATCAGGCGGCGACGCTGATCCAGAGCGACATTGCTATCCGTCGCACGCAATTGCCGCCTGCCGCGCCGGGTGAGTATTACTGGGCCGATTTGGCGGGATTGCAAGTCGTAACGCTAGAAGGTGTGGAGCTGGGTACGGTCGACCGGATATTTGCTACCGGCGCTAATGATGTTTTGATCGTTAAGGGTGAACGAGAACGGTTGCTGCCGTTTGTAAAAGGCCAGGTCATCGTCGAGGTTGATCTGAAACTGGGAAGGTTGCGCGTCGACTGGGACCCGGATTTTTAGACGTCCCGTTCTTCACTTACTGCCGCTCTCACTACAAGCCTTCTCCGCGAATGGAAAGAAACCCCCAGGAATACTGTCATGCGCGTGGATGTCGTGACCCTGTTTCCGAAAATGGTGGAAACCTTGCTGCGTTTTGGGGTTACGGGGCGAGCGGTCGAGCGAGGTCTGCTTGAGGTCGCGACGTGGAACCCACGGGATGACGCCAGCGACCGGCATCGCACCGTGGATGATCGACCTTATGGCGGCGGTCCCGGGATGGTGATGAAAGTACACCCCTTGCGCGATACTCTGCGTCGGGCGCGCTCAGCAGTGGAATGTGCTGGAAAAACGCTTTATCTCAGCCCCCAGGGGCGACCCCTGACCCAGGATGGGGTGCGGCAACTGGCGGTAGAGCCCCGTTTGCTCCTGCTTGCCGGACGCTATGAAGGTATTGACGATCGCTTAATCGAAGCCGAGGTGGACGAGGAGTGGTCCATCGGCGATTACGTGCTGAGCGGTGG
>JAGRHM010000595.1 GCA_020445005.1 Candidatus Competibacteraceae bacterium
TGCAGCGAAAACATCTGCGCGGTCTGAAAGCGGCTCATTTTCTGATAGGGCGACAGCATGAACACCCGGATGCCGCGCTTGCCGCGCATGGCGTATTCGGCGCTGGAGCCCGTGTCGCCGGAAGTCGCGCCCAGGATGTTGAGATGACCGCCGGTTTTAAGTAGGGCGTACTCGAACAGGTTGCCGAGCAGTTGCAGGGCAATGTCCTTGAACGCCAGGGTCGGGCCATTGGAGAGTTCCAGTAAACCGACGCCATCCAGCAAGATTTTAACCGGAGTAATGTCTTCGGTGCGAAACGCTTCGACGGTGTAGGTTTTGTCGATCAGCGCGCGTAAATCTTCTGCGGGCAGGTCATCGGCGAATTTGCGCAGGATGGCAAACGCCAGTTCCGGGTAAGACAGCCCACGCCAACTGGCTAGTTCACCCGGCGCGAGAATCGGGTAATCCTCCGAGAGAGCCAGGCCGCCATCCGGGGCTAGGCCGCCCAGCAGAATGTCGGAGAAAGTTGTGGGGGGCAGGCCGCCCCGGGTGCTGACGTAGCGCATGTCGGGAGTCCTCGGGCTGTAATAGATTGCGGCGTGAAACAGAAATTTTAAGTTTTAAGTTTTAAGTTTTAACTCAGGTACAGTCAACAAGTCAGCGATAGCGGTTGCCGCCTGCTCGCTGGCGTTCCGGCGCAACAGTTGATGCAACGCCTCAAATTCGCGGTTCACCGCCGCAACATCAGGGGGATTTTCCAGCCAGTTTAGCACCGCCGCGCCCAAGCGCGGCGTGGTCGCTGCTTCCTGGAAAAATTCCGGAACCAGCTCCCGCCCCGCCAACAAGTTAGGCAAAGCGAAATGCTGAATTGTCACCAATCGCCGGGCCAGCCAAGCCGTGATCGGCGCGACCCGGTAAGCCACGACCATGGGTCGCTTGAGCAGCATGGCCTCCAGGGTCGCCGTACCCGAAGCCAGCAACACGACATCGGCGGCGGCCATGACCTCACGGGAACGGCCCTGCATCAGCGTCAACGGCAAACCTGGCGCACGTTCGGATCGTAATTTTTCCAGCGTTATATAAAGTTGGGGCGTCGCCGCTGGCATCAGGAAATGCATATCAGGCTGCCGGGTGTGCAGCCAGCGCGCCGTATCGAGAAACAGCGCGCCCATACGCCCAATTTCGCCGCTGCGACTACCGGGCAGCAAGGCAATGACGCGCCCCCCATCCGGGAACGCGAATCCCAGTCGCTGCCGTGCCTCTCCGGCGTCATTGTGCAAAGGAATCGCGTCGGCCAGCGAATGACCGATACAGCGCACCGGGACTCGATGCTGTTCGTAGAACGCCGCTTCAAAGGGAAACAGCGTTAGCATCAAGTCGACGGCGCGGGCGATCTTACGCACCCGCCAAGGTCGCCAAGCCCACACCGACGGGCTGACGTAATGCACGGTAGGAATACCCTCAGCCCGCAACTGGCGTTCCAAACCGAGATTGAAATCCGGGGCGTCAATGCCGATAAAAACAGCGGGCCGGTTAACCATGAGCCGCTGGCGAAGTTGTCGCCGGATACGAAACAGTTCCGGCAAATGGCGCAATACTTCTACCAGCCCCATCACCGCCAACCGTTCCAAGGGAACCAGACTTTGTAAACCCTGGCTGATCATCTCTGGCCCGCCAATCCCACTGAACCGGGCTTGGGGATAGCGCGCCTTCAGGGCGACGATGAGACTGGCGCCTAACAGATCGCCGGAAGGCTCGCCCGCGACCAGAGCGATGTGCATAACCGATGTGCGCTAGCGAACGATGCCGTTACGGGATGGCGCCGCCAGGAAATCGGCCAGAATTTGCAAACGCGGATAGTCTACCGTCATTTCCCGCACCTTCTCTACCGCTTCCTCCAACCGCAGATTGGCGCGGTAAATCACCTTGTAAGCGCGGCGAATGGCCTGAATCTCTTCATCAGCGAAACCGCGCCGGCGCAACCCTTCGGCGTTGATGCCATACGGCTCGGCGCGGTAGCCGGCTACGGTGACATAGGGCGGCACATCTCGATGCACGCCACAGGCGAAGCCGCAAAAACTATGCGCGCCGAGCCGGGTAAATTGGTAAACCAACGCGAATCCGCCCAGCGCCACATCGTCCTCAACATGGACATGACCCGCCAGTGACGCTCCATTGGCAAAAATGGTCCGGCTGCCGACTACGCAATCATGAGCAATGTGGACATAAGCCATGATCCAGTTGTCGTGACCCAGTTGGGTTACTCCGGCATCCTGCACCGTGCCGCGATTGATCGTCACGAACTCACGGATGGTGTTGCGGTCGCCAATCTCCAGACGGGTGGGTTCACCGCCGTATTTTTTATCCTGGGGCATTTCGCCGAGCGAGGCGAACTGATAGATGCGATTATCACGACCAATATAGGTCGGCCCTTGGATGACTACATGCGGACCAATCCAGGTGCCCGCATCAATCTCCACGTCCGGCCCAATCACCGAAAACGGGCCGATGGCGACATCCGACGCGAGCCGGGCTAATGGATCGACTACAGCGTGCGCATCGATCACAAGTCAATATCCCGTTTAGCGCACATCAGTTCAGCAGTCGCCACTAACTGGCCATCGACCTTCGCTTCGCCAAAAAACCGGCCAATGCCGCGTTTGATACGATCGAGCCGCACTTCCACAACCAATTGGTCGCCTGGCTCGACCGGTCGCTTGAAGCGGGCGTTATCCACGCCAACCAGGTAGTACATGGAATGATGATCTGGTTTTTCCGCCTGGCTTTTGAAGGCCAAAATTCCCGTCGCCTGCGCCAGTGCTTCCAAAATCAGTACGCCAGGCATGATGGGCTTTTGGGGGAAATGTCCCAGGAAAAACGGCTCGTTAAAACTGACGTTTTTGAGACCCGTCAGTGATCGCCCCGGATCAATCGCCAGCACTCGATCGATCAGCAGAAACGGATAGCGGTGCGGCAAGTATTCCAAAATCCCCTGAATATCCATCGATTCCAAAGTCTTATCCCCTCAAACGGAGCCATCTTGGCGCTTGATTGTTTTTTCCA
>JAGRHM010000596.1 GCA_020445005.1 Candidatus Competibacteraceae bacterium
CAGGCAGCCTTAAGGACATCCGCCAGGTATTGGGAGATTTGATCAATACCCTGGGCAAGGTGCTGAATCAGGACGAGGAAGAGCAAACCGAAATTGTTGACCAGCTCAATTATCTGAAAAGCGTAATCGAAAGCAATGCATCGCTCGATGCTATCAAACGCGAAGCGATGCAAGTCATTAGCGCCATTGGTCGTATTGCCGAGTCCCGCCAGCATACCCATCAAAGCTTACTGGAGGAGTTGACGGACAAGCTCAAATCCATGCGGGCCGAGTTGAGTGAAGCGCGCCGGGAAATGGAGCGGGATCCACTCACCCATCTCTACAATCGCAAGGCCTTTGACCAACAATTGCTACGCACTTTTGAACTGGGCAAACTTTCCAGTCAACCCGTATGCTTGATCATGGTGGACATTGACCATTTCAAGCAAGTTAATGATCAGTTTGGCCATCCAGCCGGCGATCTGGTTCTCAGGCAGTTTGCCGACCGCTGCGCTCAAACCTTTCCGCGACGCAGCGATTTTGTCGCGCGTTATGGCGGCGAGGAGTTCAGTATTATTTTACAGGAAACTGCGATGGATGCAGCCGGGATGCTCAGTGAAAAACTTTTGCAGGCTGCGCGCAATCTACGTCTCAACTATCTAGGGCATGAATTACGCTTTACGGTCTCCCTCGGTATAGCGGAACTGAGCGTTGCCGACGAGGATGCGCCAAGCTGGCTGCGCCGGGCGGATAGCGCCCTGTATCGCGCCAAACAGGCTGGACGAGATCGGGTCGTGAGGGGGCTCAATATCTAAAAACGTACCTCTCTCCGTGGGAGAAGGGCTGAAAAGACAAGGGCATTTCGCCAAAAATCCGGGAGCATTGTTGTGCAGGTGCTAGCCATTCAACAGGCGTAGCACCTGTTGCGGCGCGGCGTTGGCTTGCGCCAGCATGCTTTGGCTGGCCTGTTGCAGAATCTGACGGCGGATGAGTTCGCCGGTCTCCTTGCCATAATCGGCGTCGAGAGTGCGCGAACGAGCGTCCGAAGTGGTTTCGATGTTAATAGCATTCACATTAATCAGGTGCCCAAGCCGGTTTAAAGCGCCGCCAACTCCGCCACGCTGTTCATTGAGGTAGGTCAGCGCCAGATCGACCTTGTCAATGACGGTGTTAGGGTCAGTGGCAACATCGATGCCGGAAAGGCCCAGCGCTGTTACCGTGGTCGCGCCGATACTGACGGCGAGACGGTCGCCATTATTCTCGCCGACCTGCAAATCGAAGGAATTATAGGTAACAAGCCTGTCAAAGCCGCCAGGCCACACCTCGTCAAACCCGGACAATGGATCATACGTATAGCCGCCTGTGTCGGGAATCACGGATGTGGCGGTGCGAACCAGGCCACCATCCGCATCGGCGCCGCCAATTGCGCCGGTGTCTTCGTTGGTCAGATAGCCGCCATCGATAAGCCCTTGTAAATAACCTTGACCCGCCGCGCCACTGTAGTCGGCCAGAAAGGCGGAGGCATCCGCGTAACTGGTTCTTGCCGCAATGGCGGCATCCAGACTGGCGCCATTTTTCAGTTCATTCATTATGCCTTTCATGCCGCCGGTGGCCTGCTCGTGCAAAAAACGCACGGCAATGTAGGCTGAGGCATAGTGCAGACTATCAGCGGTCCAGGTTCCATCTCCTGCAGCATTAACAAAAGTCGCCACGTTGCCGCCTACCCCAGCGAGATCACCTACCACGCGCTCATCGGCGCCATGAATGAACTCGGATGCTCCTTCCTTGAGCCAATTTGGCAAAACCGTTGAATCCATGTTGTCCGCCATCAACCCATGCACCATTTCGTGGGCGATGATCCGGTCAGCGGAAAGGCCGCCGATCGAGTCGGGTGCGGTGAAGTCTTCCATATCGATGCGCAGCTCATGCCGGTCAATGGCTCCCCCGGAATAATAGGAGGTTACGGACGCCGCCTGACCGCCGATTGCGTCATACTCCAGGATAATTTCGAAAGACGTGCCATGTCCAGTAAGGCCATAGTAGGTTTTAATCAGATCTTCCGGTTCCCGCAACCAGGAACCACGCAAGCCATTAATGACCAGTTGTTCATCAGCGTCGGCAGTCCCCATGCCGCCGCTTCCGTCTATGAGCGTCTTACCATTGAATTTGGTGTCGATCGAGATGCGGTTGATTTCCTGTAACATTTGATTGACTTCACCCTGCATGGAACCGCGATCTGTACCGCTGTAGGAATCGTTGGCGGATTGTACCGCGATCTCGCGAATGCGCTGCAGAATATCGCCAATGTTACTCAAAGCCGAATCGGCGGTTTGCAGGAGGGAGATGCCATCGTTTGCATTGCGGTGGACTTGATTTAGACTGCGCACGCGCGCGGTCATGCGATCAGAGATCGCTACGCCAGCCACATCGTCCGCAGCGTTGTTGATGCGCAACCCGCTGGACAGCCGCTCCATCGCCTTGCCCAGATGCTCTTGCTGACTAATCAGGCTGCGATAAGCAAAGAGCGCCATGGAATTAGTATTGATTTGCATGGATCCCTTCCTTTTCTGATAATTCAAATGGGGTTATCGGCAGGTTTAAGCCAGTTTTGAGAACTTTTTTTTTACGCTGGTAACATCGTGAAATTCATAAACGATTGTCGGATCATGTTGGGAGAGCGCCGATATGAAAGAAAACGATACTGCCGAACTCAGGCGACGCATGGTTGCCCTCGAACAGGAAATGGCCACGCTGAAACAGCGCGGTTATGGCTATCGCGGTATTCGCAAGCGTTCGGCGACAACGTTCTGGGGTTTGCCTCTTTACGACATCGCCATGGGCCCGGACCCGGAAAAGGGCGAATTACGCGGCCATGCGCGGGGTATTATCGCCATCGGCGATATCGCCACGGGAATACTCGCAATGGGCGGCGTTGCCCGAGGGATTGTCGCGACGGGCGGACTAGCGCTGGGCCTGTTGTTCGGCATGGGCGGTCTCGCAACGGGCTTGCTCGCAATAGGCGGTCTGGCGATGGGCGGTCTGGCGATGGGCGGCGGCGCACTGGGCGGCATCGCCATCGGCGGCGGCGCGG
>JAGRHM010000597.1 GCA_020445005.1 Candidatus Competibacteraceae bacterium
GGATCAGATAAACCGAGTTGGCCTCAACCAGCATTCCCTCTTCGGCGCGGCGAACGGGCATCGCGGTGCGCTTGGACAACAACTCAACCATCATGCTTTTGTAGTCCGGGGAAAGATGCTGAATGACAATAAACGCCATGCCGCTTTCCGCCGGCATTTGCGAAAAGAATGACTCCAGCGCCTCCAGACCACCTGCCGATGCCCCGACGCCTACATAATAAATCAGGTTGGAACCGTCGGCATCAGGTTGGGAGCGATTGTGATCTTGCATCATGTTAATCCACGTTTGTCGGTAACCACGGACGAATCAACTTAGCAACATAAAAGAACCATAATAGCGCCAAGAGTCATTTATAGCTCATCGCCGTTCAGCTTCGCTGCTATCCTACTGCTTTGTTCGCCTGATGTGAAAAAAACCTGGGACCTGAAACATGACGATCCATCATCTCGATGCGCTTTTTAAACCGGATGCTATTGCCCTGATTTGTGGAGACGGCGACCGTGAAGTGATGATCGCCCGCAATTTGATGAAAGGCGGTTTCAAGGGACCGGTGATGCCGGTGGACGCCACGCGCTGGGCGTTGGAAGGCGCCCTGACCTATCCCGATATCGCCAGCCTGCCGCTGCCTCCAGCGCTGGCGATCATTACCCAGCCGTTGCAACGAGCGCCCGGGTTGATCGAGCAACTGGGCGCGCGCGGCGCGCGCGCGGCATTGTTGATCAGCGACCAGCGCAACATGACAAATCCCGACGAACGCAAGAGATTGTCCCAGGCTATTTTGAGCGCGGCCAAACCCTATGGACTTCGCATACTGGGGCCGGGTTCTCATGGGTTCAACGTACCACTCTCCCAGCTAAATGTCAGCTTGAGCTGCCAACCGCTTTTGCCAGGTGAAATCGCTTTCATCACAGAATCGGATACCATCGGTCAGACGGCTCTGGATATTGGTAATCATTATGGATTTGGTTTCAGCTACTTAATTCACCTGGGCGATAGCCTGGATGTTGATCTCGCCGATCTTCTCGATTACTTGGCCGGCGATTATCGAACCCGGGCGATCCTGCTCTATCTGGAACAGATTAGCAACGCGCGCAAGTTCATGTCGGCAGCGCGGCGGGCCGCGCGCCTGAAGCCGGTGATCGTGCTGAAACCGCGTCGCTATCCCGAAGAACCGGATGACGCGGTTTATGCCGCCGCCTTTCGCCGCGCAGGTCTGCTGCGGGTCGAGGACAGCGATGAACTGTTGCAAATGGTTGAGGTGCTAAAAGCTGCTAAACAGGTGAATAACGACCGATTAGCCATCGTCAGCAACAGTTCTAGCATGAGCTTGCTAGCCACCGATACTCTGTACCGTTTTGATGGACGGCTGGCGCAATTTTCCGAGATGACCCAGCAAGAGCTGGAAGCGTTAATCGAATCCGGCGCCCTGCCGAATCCGGTCAACCTGGGCGGTCAGGCCACGGTTCAGGCTTATCAACAGGCGCTGGATCTGCTGCTGGTTGATCCCGGAGTCGATGGCATACTGGTCATCAAGACGCCTAGCGCTTTCACTGAAACTGCGCCGCTGGCCGAGGTGCTGGCTGAACGCCTCGGCCATGGCCGTTGTTGCCTGATCGCCAGCTTTCCAGGTCCGCGCACGGGAGAAGAAGCTCGAAAAATCCTGTTGAAGCGGCAGGCGCCGACCTATGAAACCGCCAGCGCCGCTGTGCAGGCGTTCATGCGCATTGTTCAGTACAAGCGTAATCAGGCGCTCCTGATGGAAACGCCGCCCTCCCTGCCTGAAGCGTTCGCGCCCGATATCAGCGCGGCGCGGGCCGTCATCCACCGGGCGCTGTCTGAAGGACGGCGGCGGCTCGATGAGTGCGAGGCGACGCAATTATTAAAAGCCTATGGCATTCCCATGGTAGACACGCGGTTGGCGCACACTCCCGAAGAAGCGGCGCAAATCGCCGCTGCGCTGACTCCGCCGGTTTTTCTGAAAATCTTCTCCCCGGATGTTCCGCACAAATCACTGGTGGGAGGAATGACCGGTTATCTCAATACCCCCGAGGCGGTGCAGGACGCCGCAACCGCCATGCTGGGGCGGTTACGCCAGGCTGCGCCGACGGCGCGCTTCGGCGGCTTTGTGCTACAACCGATGGTCGCTCGTGATGGCGCTTATGAGTTGACCTTGGGCGTGCGTTCGGGCGAACGTTTTGGTCCGGTGATTTTCTTCGGCCAAGGCGGTGCCGAGGTCGCGGCGATCGACGATCTGGCCTATGGTCTGCCGCCGCTCAACATGCATCTGGCCCGCGAGATCATGGCGCAAACCCGAATTTACCAGCGGTTGCGCTACAGTTTATTGCGTCGCGCTAACCTCAATGCATTGGCACTGGCGCTGGTTAAACTGTCCCAAATGGTCATTGATTTAGGCGAGTTGGCGACCCTGGACATCAACCCTCTATGGAGCAATGCGCAAGGGATTGTGGCGCTGGACGTGCGTGTCGATATTGCGCCAGCGAGTGATGATCCGGCGCGGCGTCTAGCGATCCGCCCTTACCCTAAGGAACTGGAGACAACGGTCTGTTTGCCCGATGGACAGGAATTGTTGTTGCGTCCCGTGTTGCCCGAAGACGAGCCTGCTCTGCAAGCGCTGGTTGCGCGCGCTTCACCCGAGGATTTGCGACGGCGTTTCTTTCAACCGATTCGCGAACTCAGCCATGAGATGGCGGCAACCCTGACGCAGATCGATTACCATCGGGAAATGGCGCTGGTTGCGGTGGGTCCAGGACTGCCTGGTAAAGCAGAAATCCACGGCATTGTCAATCTCAGCACCGGGCCGAATCAGGACCGGGCGGAATACTCGATCATTGTCGACCGAACGATGATTGGCCTGGGATTAGGCAATCGTCTGATGCGACGGATCATCAACTATGCCCGAGCGCGCGGCATTGGCGAAATTTATGGCGAGGTACTGCAGGAGAACAAACCGATGTTGCAACTGAATCGGGCGCTGGGTTTTGCGATTCGCTCCGACCCTGATGATCCAGGTCTAAAGCATGTTGTTTTGAAACTCCACGAAGTCGGAATGTCCGCAGGTTGATAACATGAGCGAAAAACGTTTGCTGGTCGTCGACGACGAACCTGAATTTGGCGATCTGGTGGCCCGAGTGGCGACTGATTTGGGTTATGAAACCCGAGTGACAACGAACGGTCGGGATTTCCAGAACGCCTTTCACGAACTGCAGCCCACTCTAGTTGTGCTGGACATGGTGATGCCCGAGATGGATGGCAATGAACTAGTGCTCTGGTTAATGGAACAACGTTATGCCGCTGATTTGATCATCATCACCGGCTATAGTCCCGAGTACGCCAAGGATGCCAGATTGCTGGCCGAATTCAAGGGCTTGCACTCGGTGACCACCCTGACCAAGCCGATTCGACTGGCTAAATTACGGGAAGCACTGGGTAGTTAGCGGAAGAAGGATACATTCGGCGCCCTCTCCTCCGATCAAGGAGGAGAGGGTTAGAAAGAAGCGGGGAATGTTAGCCCACCTCGACCGTCGTTTGATCAAAGAAGGCTTCGACCGGCTTGCCAACCGTACCGCCCTTGGTATCCTGTTGCTCGTAATGCACAGTCACCTTGGCGTAGGCAAAGCTCACATTACTGGTCGGCTCGTCTTCGCCGCCGCTGCCGGACCAGTCCACATGCTCAACCAGGCAGTTCTCGAAGGTATAAATTTCAAAGGGCTTCTGCACCGCGCCCTTGGCGCCGACGTTCTTGGTCAGATGCACAATGATTTTATCGATGTGCTGGCCTGCGACCATAAAGCCAAACAATTGTGGAGTGGCCTTCTCGCGCCGCATCGTGACGCTGAAAGAGCTAACCGATGTGCGTCCTGAGGACAAGCCGGTCGAACCCGAGCTGACCGTGGACGGGTTGGACGCGCCGAAGCTGTAGCTGTACAGCTTGATCCATTTTTCATAGCCCTTGGCGGTGCTTTCACCCTCAATACCGTTCGAGACCTGCATATAAGAATCATAAGACATGTCATTTACCTCTACGTTGGTTGTTCATCATGCGACGCGGATAGGCTAACCGTATCGCCAGTTTCAAACCGAGTTAGCTATCGATGCCGTTGTCTCTCCGGACACCCGGTTCAATCGCGCTCTTGATTTGATCTTTGCACAGCCTGTGCCATTTATATAAGTTATTTATTTTTAAATATATTTTTA
>JAGRHM010000598.1 GCA_020445005.1 Candidatus Competibacteraceae bacterium
AGCGCCAAATGGGTCGAGGACTTGTTAAAGCCCTTGATCCGTTCCGGATACCAGCGCCGCCCCAACTCCTTCACCGTGCTTACATCCAGATTGCGGTAATGGAACCAGGCTTCCAGCTCCGGCATCCAGCGCGCCAGAAAGCGCCGGTCCTGACAAATGCTGTTGCCGCACATCGGTGATTTGTCGCGGGGAACGAGCGGGCGCAAAAATTCCAGAGTGCGCAATTCGGCCTCGCGCTCGTTAACGCGGCTGGCGCGGACCCGGGCAATCAACCCGGATTCGCCATGCTGTTTCTGATTCCAGTCATCCATTATCGCCAGCGCCGCATCGCTCTGATGGATGGCCAACACCGGCCCTTCGGCGAGAATATTGAGTTGGCTGTCGGTCACGATGGTAGCGATTTCGATAATGTAATCCGCTTGGGGCGCTAGGCCGGTCATCTCCAAATCGATCCAGATCAGGTTTTCGGGAGACATGAATTGGGTTCTCTTTACTTTTTTCCAGGTTTGGCCATCAGGTCTCAGGTTCTTATCCCTTGATCCCACCCAGCATGATGCCGGCGATGTAGTAGCGTTGCAGGACGGCGAACAAGAGCATGACCGGCAACACGGTCAGCACCGAGCCAGCCATCATCAATTCGGTATCCTGCACATGTTCGCCCAGCAGATTGGCTAACGCCACCGGCAGAGTCTGCATGGAGCTGTCGGTCAGCACGATCAGCGGCCATAGAAAATCATTCCACGTCCCCATGAAGGTGAAAATCCCCAGCGTGACCAGGATCGGTCGGCACAGCGGCAGCACCAGGGACCAGTAGATGCGAAATTCGCCGGCCCCATCCATGCGCGCCGCATCCAGCAGACTGTCGGGAATCGCCAGCAAATATTGGCGGATCAAAAAGATACCGAAAATACTGGCCATGCCGGGAATAATCACCCCCCCATAGGTATTGATTAATCCGAACTGCTTGAGCAGCAGAAACAGCGGCAGCATCGCCACTTGGGCCGGAATGATCAGCGCCGCCAGCAGGATCTGAAACAGCCGGTCGCGGCCCCGGAAGCGGAACTTGGCGAAAGCGTAGCCGGCCATCGAGTTGATGAACAGTGAAATCAGGGTCACTGCACCGGCCAGGAGCGTACTGTTCAACAGATACCGAGCGAGATCGAGGCGCGTGAACAACGCGGTGTAATGCTCAAAAGTGACTGTACTTGGCCACAGGCGCGGGGGATAGCTGTTGGCCTCGCCGGGCGGCATCAACGACGCTGCGATCATCCACCACAATGGGGTCAGCGTCAGCAACAGGCCCAGCGCCAGCAGGCTGTACCAAAAAGCCGGCAGCAAGCGATTAATCAATCGATTCACGAGGGTTCTCTCTGCCGCAGTTTCAATTGCAGCAGCGTTCCAGCCAAAATCAGCGCGAACAATACAAACGCCACCGCCGAAGCATAACCCATATTCCACCAGCGGAAGCCTTCCTCATACATCAGCAGCACCACGCTCAAGGTGCGATTCGCCGGTCCGCCCTGGGTCATAATATAAGGTTCCGCAAACACCTGAAAATAGCCGATCATGGTTATTAAGGCTACGAACAGAAAGGTCGGCCCTAACAGCGGCAGGGTGATGTAGCGAAACTGCCGCCAAGCGCCCGCGCCATCAATGCGCGCCGCTTCGTAGAGTTGCGTCGGAATGTTCTGCAAACCAGCGATAAAAATGATCATGTTGAAGCCGAAATTCTTCCACACCGCCATCAGGATAATCGCTGGCATCGCCCAATCCGGATCGCCCAGCCAATCGATGGGATCGACGCCTGCCAGACTCAGCAGGTAATTCAGCAATCCATAGCGGGGATGGTAGAGATAGCGCCAAACCACCGCCACCGCCACCAGCGTGGTAACGACCGGCAGGAAGAAGGCGGCGCGGAAAAAGCCGGGAAAGCGCGTCAACGGCGCGTTCACCAGCAGCGCCGCACCCAGGGAAACTGCCACTGACAGTGGTCCACCAACAATGACAAAATAAAAGGTATTGCCGAGCGCCGTCCAGAACAGCGGACTTTGCAGAAGTTGCAGATAGTTGTTGCAACCGATGAAACGCAAGCGGTCGAGATCGCCCAGCGCATAAATGTCGAAATCGGTAAAGCTTAACAATAACGCCGCGAATATGGGCAGAAAGAAGAACACGGCAATCAACAGCAAGGCCGGGGCCAGAAAAACCCAGGCGCTGGAAATGCGTAAATACCGGCGATCCGTCATAGCGTCAGACCCTGCGCCAGCAACCAGCGGCGCTTTTCCAGAATCTGGTCGACATCCCGATCCAGCGCCGCCAGCGCTTCATCGACCGACATTTCCCGACGCACCGTTAGTTCGGCGTAATAGGCAATGCGATTGGCGATGCGCTCCCATTCCGGAATCGGCGGCGTGGGTTGAACCTGCTGCAATTGCTGGCGGAAGGCTTGGGCGTAGCGGTTGCTTGCCAGGGCGGGAACGCTCCAGGCCGATGACCGGGCCGGCAGGTCGCCGGTCAATTGATAAAATCGCGCTTGCTGTTCGGGCTGCGCGAGATACTCCAGCAGCTTCCACGCAACCTCCTGACGCGGCGATGTTCGGCTTAGCGCCAGACTGGCGCCGCCGGCCAATGAAACGCCCGGCAATGCCGCCGTCATCCACTGGCCCTGCACGGTCGCTGGTAACCGCCGTCCAAACTCGCCGATATTCCACGGTCCGCTGACATAGACCGCGAAAGCGCCATTAGCAAATTCCTGATAGAGATTGGTCATCTGGCTGTTGCTGACCGGCGGCGCCAGGCCCTCAGCAAACAGGCTGAGATAAAAGGTAAACGCCTCACGGAAGCAGGGATCTTGAAAATGGCCGTACTGGTTTCGGTCGCGCAGCAAGGTTGCGCCGTGTTGCAGGGCGAGAATGACTGGCAACTGCCATTCATTGATCGGCAGCAGAATCGCATAACGTTCAGCGCCGCCCAGGGTCTTGATTCGGGCCATAGCTTGCAGCCAGTCATCCCAGGTCACCGGTGGTTCGGTAAAACCTACCTCAGCGAGTAAATCGGTTCGATAAAAAAACAACCGGGTATCGACGTACCAGGGCAAAGCCCAAGTCTGATTGTCCAGGCGGTTAGTGGCGAGAATGCCGGGAAAATAATCGGCCAGCGCGGCCTTTGGCCAGGTTTTCAGCCGTCCGTCCAACGGCGCAATGGCGCGCAGGGCCACGAACTCAGGAATCCAGGTATTGCCGAGCTGGAACAGGTCGGGCATCGCGTCACCGGCGTAA
>JAGRHM010000599.1 GCA_020445005.1 Candidatus Competibacteraceae bacterium
AAAACTTTTGCGGCAGCCCACTAGATCGAAATTTCGGTTCTGGAGAATCGCCAGGCGTTGGGCGAGCAATCGAGGATGCATCATGCGATCCTCGGGATCGAACAGGACCTGATAAGAAGTCACCCGGTCAATGCCTGGTTCGTCAGCGGCCTGTGGGTCATACCTTGGTGCGACCAACCAAATTTCGTGCCCCAATTCCTGCAATTCGCGCCGAAAGGTCTGAATGGAAGTGGAAACGCCGTTCACTCGTGGGAAATAGACATCCGTTAACATTAGAATTTTCATCATGGACATAACTCTAGCAGCCAGCGTCCCTCACGCAACATCTCTTTGGTTTTTTAATGAAACCATAACAAATAGTAGCGACAATCCTTGTCTGGCAACCAAACGTCGCTCGCGGATATCCCTGACATGCATTCAACCCGAGAACCCTATCTGTTGACCCCTGGACCGCTGACGACCTCGCTGGCCGTCAAGCAGGCAATGTTGCGCGACTGGGGTTCCTGGGACCATGATTTCAATGACCTCACGGCCAGCATTTGTTGGCGGTTGTTGCGCGTCGCCCATGCCGAAGATCGGTTTGTTTGCGTTCCCTTGCAAGGCAGTGGCACTTACGCGGTAGAAGCGACCCTGGCGACCCTGGTTCCCCATGATGGCAAGGCGCTGGTGTTGATGAATGGGGCTTACGGTCAACGCATGGCCAAAATCATGCGCTATTTAAACCGCCCGTTAGTCACGCTGGACATGGGCGACTATTTGCCGCCGCCCCCAGCGCGCGTCGATGAAATGCTGGCGGATGATCCGGCGATTACCCATGTCGCGGTCGTGCATTGCGAGACCTCCTCGGGCATTCTGAACCCGGTCGAGGAAATCGCCGAAGTGGTGGTGGCGCGGCGTGGGCGACGTTTGATCATCGACGCCATGAGCGCGTTTGGCGCACTGCCTTTTGATGCGCGGCAGTTACCCTGCGACGCTATCGTGGCTTCTGCCAACAAGTGTTTTGAAGGTGTACCGGGATTTGGTTTCGCCCTGATCAATCAGCAGATTCTGGAAGAGTGCGCTGGCAATGCCCACTCGCTGAGCCTGGATCTATATGATCAGTGGCGCTACATGGAACGCACCCGGCAATGGCGCTTTACGCCGCCAACGCATACCGTCGCCGCGTTTGCCCAGGCGCTGGACGAGCATGAAATAGAAGGCGGCGTGACTGGACGGTTAGCTCGGTATTCCGCCAATCGCGACCTGCTTGTTTCCGGCATGCGAGCAATGTGGTTTCATACGCTGCTGTCCGATCGCTGGTTGTCGCCGATCATTGTCACTTTCCACTCGCCGGGCGATCCCCGCTTCGATTTCCCGACCTTCTACGGGTTGATCAAGGAACAGGGATTCATCATTTATCCGGGCAAGCTGACCGAAGTTGAAAGTTTCCGCATTGGTTGCATTGGCCAGTTGTTTGCGGAACAGATGCGCGGCGTGTTGGCGGCGGTGCGCACGGCGCTGGATGAGATGGAGATTCCCGATGGAACGCCGCGACCTGATGATTTGCGCAAGATCGATTTTTAATCCGAGCCACTGAATTCTTGATCCGTACTTTCCGGGGGACGGAGAACCTGTCGTCGTCGGTCAATAAACAGGCTATTACCGCTTTGCTGCTTAGCCTGGTGTTTGGCGTCGGTCGCCAGGGCGGCAACGTCGTGGTGGGAATGACAGTGATCAGGATCAGGCTGGACAACGCCAATTGACAGACTTAACAAATTAAAAAACTGCTCTTTACCCTGCCGGTCCTGGGTGACGATCCCTCCCCGTCGGCGATCTTCCTTATTATAAAAGCGCGGCGCTTGATAAGCGAAGACCTCCAGAATTTTTTCGCACCGCTCACGCCAGTCGGAACTGGTAAAAATCACCATGAAATCATCCCCGCCGATGTGGCCGACAAAATCAAGACTGGCATCGGCGTACTCCACCAGAATGCGCCCCAGCACCTGGATGACCTGATCCCCTTTTTTGTAACCATAAACATCGTTAAACGGCTTGAAACTGTCCAGGTCGCAATAGGCCCCTGCGAACAGGCGGCGGGATTTGAGCAACGCCTCAATATGCTCCTGAATCGGCACATTCCCCGGCAATAACGTCAGCGGATTGGCATAGCGGGCGCTGTAAACCCGTAAATCGGTGATTTTTTCCAGCAAATCCATGGTCCAGCCCAGTCCTTGACAGCAACCTTCACAGGTGATGATAAACGCATGAGGATCAATATGTCGGTGCATACTGCCGGTCACCCGTCGGCTGGCCTCTTCGAGCGATAGGGATGCTTCGATCAGCAAGGGTTGGGGGTCCATAAAAAAGCTGGCGGGTTTTCGCCCGTGCAATTCCCGGCCATAGTTGGATAGAAAAATGTCCATGAAATCCAGCCGCCGAATGAGACCGATCGGGCGTTCTTCCTCCAAGACGGGCAGGTACGACAAATCCCGATCCTGCCGCAGGATCAAACCGACATCCTCAACGGTCATTTTCGGGTCAATGCTGCGGTTGGGCGTCACCAGACAAGCCACAGTTTTCGGCAATTCCGAAAAGCTGATTTCGGAGAGATCATTATTTTTATGTAATATTAAATAGATATTCGACGCATAATATTCATGGAATCAGCCACAACAAGGACACAGATCTTCAGACAATTAACCGGCCCGAAATCTAACGCGCCTGATTGACAAAGTAATGACGGCCCTGGCGATCTTGGCCGAAGCTCGCTCAAGTCCTTCATAAAACCGTAAGAATGAACTGGCAGGCTACTTGACTTCATCCTGCTGACAGTTCTGATCGCTTTGCCCATCGCTGAGAACCCCCATATCTCGCAGCTTTCAACCCGGTCGACTTTCGAGGACATCCGCCATGTACTTTCATTATCAGCGTTCCTATCACGGCCCGATCCAGGCGGTCATTCTGGATTGGGCCGGCACCACTGTGGATTTTGGTTCGCTGGCCCCGGTCGCAGCGTTCACCCGCTTGTTCGCGGCGCAAGGCATTGACCTGAACCTGGACGAAGCGCGTGGCCCTATGGGTACGGAGAAGCGCGAGCATATTCGCCGTTTGTGCGAATTGCCCCGGATCGCCGCCGCCTGGCGCGAGTTGCACGGCGCTACCCCGGATGAGGCCACGATTGACCGACTCTACGAAGAATTTGTGCCCATCCAGGTTGACGCCATCCGGGACTCGGCGCAACTGATTCCCCGCTGTCGTGAGGTAGTAACCGCCTTGCGTGGGCGCGGCATCCGCATCGGCGCGAATACCGGCTATAACCGGGAAATGCTGGATGCCTTGGCCGCCGCCGCTGATCAACAGGGCTATCGTCCGGAAAGCAGCGTGTGCGCGACCGAAGTCCCTCGAGGACGGCCTTTTCCACACATGAGTCTGCAAAACGCGATTGAACTGGAAGTGGAAAACGTGCAGGCCTGCATCAAGGTGGATGACACCACGCCAGGCATTGAGGAGGGGCTGAACGCCGGGATGTGGACGATTGCGGTGGCGATTTCCGGGAATGAAGTCGGGCTGTCCCAACCGGACTGGGAAACCCTGTCCCCCAGTGAACAACAGCAACGTCGTTACGCCGCCTACTCCCGGTTGCGGACCAGTGGCGTACACTACGTGATTGATTCCATTGCCGACCTGTTGCCTTATGTGGAGTTGATCGAACGGCGGCTGGCTAACGGGGAGCAACCTTGAAGCAGGGATCGCCGCCGCTGGCCGAGGGTGAAATCAATCACTCGCCTCGGCGACAAGCTTGGCAGGAGGCGCACCATGACGAAGCGACGCAACGGCTTCTGGCTGAGGATGCCCGCTTCTTCCTGCATCAATCGGTTTCGACGCCCTGCCTGTCCGCCATCCGCCGCGCGGAAGGCATCTGGATTGAAGACATCGCCGGGCGGCGGTACATGGATTTTCATGGCAACAATGCCCATCACCTATGTTATGGCCATCCCCGGTTGATCGCCGCGATCAAGCGGCAACTGGACGAATTGCCGTTCGCGCCGCGCCGTTTTACCTGTGAACCGGCAGTTGATCTGGCGCGGCGACTGGTCGAAATCAGTCCATCGGGCCTGGACAAGGTGTTGTTCGCCACCGGTGGTTCAGATGCGGTGGAGATCGCCCTGAAAATCGCCCGCGCCGCCACGGGTCGCTTCAAAACGCTGTCCTTTTGGGATGCTTTTCACGGCGCGGGTTTCGGGGCGGCCAGCGTCGGCGGCGAAGCGATGTTCCGCTCGGGTCCCATCGGTCCGTTGCTGACCGGCGCTGAGCATGTCGCCCCTTTCGCCTGTTACCGTTGCCCTTACGGCTATCCCTGCGACAATGCCGGTCAACCCCGTCTCGATTTATGCCGCCTGACCTGTGCCAACCTGGTGCGCTATGCCTTGGAGAAGGAGGGCGATGTCGCCGCCGTGATCGCCGAACCAGCGCGGGCCGCGCCTTATATTCCACCTCCCGGATTTTGGCGAGCCGTGCGCGAAGCCTGCAATGAACAGGGCGCGCTGCTGATTTTCGATGAAATTCCCACCGGTCTCGGTAAAACCGGACGGCTCTTCGCCTGCGAACACGATGAAGTCATCCCGGACCTTCTGGTACTAGGCAAGACGTTGGGTGGCGGCGTGTTGCCGATTGCCGCCGTCCTGGCCCGCGCTGAACTCGATGTCGGGGGTGCCTGGGCTTTTGGCCACTATACCCATGAAAAGAATCCAGTGACCTGCCGCGCAGCGTTGACGACGCTGGACATCATCGAGGAAGAGGGACTGGTCGACAACGCCCACCAACAGGGCGAACGCGCCTTGCAACGGTTACGGGAGATACAGGCGCGCCACCCCCTGATCGGTGATGTCCGGGGTCGAGGTTTGCTGTTAGGCGTGGAGCTGGTCAGCGACCGGGAACGTAAAACTCCAGCCATCGATGCCGCTGAGGAAGTATTGTATCGCGCTCTGTCACAAGGACTTAGCTTCAAGGTCAGCCTGGGCAATGTGCTGACGTTGACCCCGCCGCTGATCATCACCGCCGCTGAAATGGATGCGGCGCTGGATATTCTTGAGGAATGTATTACTGCTGTAGAACAGGAATCCGGCTTTTGACCCCACGGGATATAACTCATGTCTGCTAACGCCTTATCATCGGAAGCTGCTGATCTGGTTATCATTGGCGGCGGTCTTTGGGGACTGAGCATCGCCTGGCATTACGCCCGTCTCGACGTGGGGCGGGTGATGGTGCTGGAGCGCAACCTGCTGGCTTCGGCGGCGACGAGCCGCGCCGCCGCCCTGCTCACGCGCGCTCGCGCTAAAACCGCGCTGATGCCGCTCATCGCCCAAACCTATGCAGACATCACGGCGCTGGAAGGCGAATCAGGCGAAGCGCTGGATCTGCATCAAGTGGGTAGCTTGCATATTGCCGCCAGCGAAGCGCGACAACAGGAATTGCGGGAACTGGTCGCAATTGCCGAATAAGCAGAGTTGTCCGTGGCGTAGTTGACGGCGGACGAGGCCAGTCAGCGGGCGCCGTGGCTGAATCCCGAGGCAGTGGCCACCGCTGCTTTTATGCCGGAAGATGGATTCATTGACCCTTACCGCCTGGCCATGGCTTACGCACATTCCGCCCGGATGCAGGGCGCAATCATCCGGCAAGGGGTAGCCGTTCGCGATCTGCGTCGCCAAGGCGACCGGATAACCGGTGTAGTGACTGATCAGGGCGTGGTTTACGCCGGATGCATCGTGGATGCGGCGGGCGCCTGGGCTAACCGGCTGACGCTGCCGCTAGGCGTCGGTCTGCCGATAACCCCAGTGCGCAGTCAGTACTGGATTACCGCGCCCGATCCCCTGTTTCCCCGCGATCATCCCATGGTGATCCTGCCCGACGCCAGCGCTTACTCCTGACCGGAAGTCGGCGGCTTGTTGTTTGGATTGCGAGAGCGTCAGTCAGTCAGCGTTGATCCGCGTGATCTGCCCGATGACCTGGAAGGGTTCGCCCTTGGGGAAGAAGGCGGCTGGCCTTCACTGGAGGAGGGCGCTCCGGCTCTGCGGCGCTTCCTGCCGGCATTGGACCGTTTGCCGATTGCTCATCACATTACCGGGTTGTCCACCTATGTCCCGGATGGCTTGCTGGTCCTGGGACCCGTGGCGGGACTGCCAGGTTTTTTAGCCGCCGCCGGTTGTTCCGGGGCCGGAATTACCGCTTCCGGCGGCAGTGGGTCAAGGCATTGCCGCTTTGGCCACCGGTCAGCCTAGCCCTTGTGATCTTGCGCCGTTCCGACCGGATCGTTTTGGTGAGATCGATCCGTTAAGCGCGGAGTTTCGCCAGCGTTGCGAACAGGCGCGATCGAGCAAGGTGTTGGGTTAACCGGAAAGATAAAAATTATCGATTAATCATATAATTAACTTTCAATCGATGGCGTGGTCTGGCGTCAGAATCTGGGTGATGCGTCTGAATAAGTGTTCGCTGGAATTGACATCCGGATCGCCCTGTTCGGTCTTGGTGCTGAATACCGCGATGGACAACTCCCGCTCGGGTAAATAGGCCATAACGCCGGCATAGCCGTGAAACAACGGATTCTGCGCAATCCATCCCTGTTTGACCACGACTCCGAATCCATAATAAGTCTGATGATCCCACGGCCCGAGCCCGGCGGTATCCGGCGCCAGCATCTGCTTAAAAGCCGTCGGGGACAATAGGGCGCCAGTTCCGATAGCCCGCGCCGAAGTCAGCACATCAGTCAAACTGGACGTCATGATCGCGCCCCGCGCCAGGGTCCAGGAGGGATTCCAGAACGTGGATTCTTCATAGCGGCCGCGTTCCGTGGTATAGGCATGCAGGACCGGCTTCGGAATCGCCGGGGTCAAAGGATTCGCCGTGTTGCGCAGACGCAGGGGGCGGATGATCCGGTCGCGCATGAGT
>JAGRHM010000600.1 GCA_020445005.1 Candidatus Competibacteraceae bacterium
TGGAAGAAGTGCCCCAATTGGCTACGGACATCATCGCTGGTCGAGTGCGCGGCCGGACGGTCGTGGATCTCAACGCTTAGAGTCTGCGAAAAAATACCCTATTGATTGTACCGACCCGTTTGCTGGCTATGGTCGATAAGATTGCCAGCAAGCGGGACCTCCGCAAGAAACATCATCATCCATTAAGTTGGCGCATATGCCGATGATCCGATGCTTCGAGCGATCCAAGTTCCTTCATGACTTCCGCATGCGCGGTTTCCAATTCTGCTAACAAAGTCTCATCGACTGCATCGCCATTCCGAATAGTTTCCTCGATCATCCGCGCCGCTGCTTGCAGCCGGTTCGCGCCGACGGTACCCGCAGTCGATTTCAAGGTATGGGCCAGGCGCTGGCTTAACCCGGTGTCGCTAGCCGCCAGCGCGGCGCGAATCCGTTGGACGGATTCAACCTCCGTCTGACGGAAAAGGTTAAGCACCTTACCGAGCAAGACGTTATCGCCGCCCATCTGGTCAAGCGCAGTGGTTAGGTCCAAACCTTGAATCGATTGCCGCTGTGTTGGCGACAAATCAGCCCACCCCGCTTGGTTACAGAACAACTGCTGCTCGCCATCAGCAGTTTCAGGAATAGCGTGAACAAAGCAATGCATCAACTTGGAGAATAACTCATCCACTTTGATCGGTTTGCCAATATGATCATTCATCCCGGCTGCAAGGCATTGTTCAATATCGGCCTGAAACACATTGGCCGTTAGCGCGATAATCGGCGTATCAGCGAACCATGCGATTTTGCGTAGCTCGCGGGCCGCTTGAAGGCCATCCATAACCGGCATCTGGAGATCCATCAACACGGCGTCGAAAGATTGCCGCCGGGCGGCCTCGATCGCGTCTCGTCCGTTGTTGGCAATAACGACCGTCATTTCGGCCCGTTCCAGAAGCTCTCGAATAACCTGCTGATTGAGCGCGTTGTCCTCAGCGATGAGTACACGCTTTTGGCGCAAGCGGCTCAGATCGTATCCAGCAGCGGCGGGTTGCGGGCTGGCTTCGGGGAGATCAAGACCGACATGGTCTTTGGCTCGATCGAAAGACGCTGAGAAGTAAAATGTGCTCCCCTGTCCGTACTCGCTGTCCACGCCAATTTCGCCGCCCATCAACTGGACCAACCGCATGGAAATCGCAAGACCCAAACCCGTGCCGCCAAATTTCCGGGTAATGGAGGAATCCGCTTGTGAGAAGGCCAGAAATAACCGCTCTCGCTGTTCCGAGGTCAGGCCAATCCCGGTATCGCTTACCGAAAAACGCAACTTGAGGTTACCACCAGCTTCCTCGCTATCTGGCGCGACGCTCACTGTCACCTGACCGCGCTCGGTGAACTTGACGCCATTACTGGCCAGATTCATCAAGACTTGCTCAAGTCGCAGAGGGTCGCCCCGCAGATAGCGAGGCGTTTCCGGGGCGATCTGGATGTGGAAGCCAAGATGTTTCTCACGGGCCTGTGCGCCAATCGCGCTGTCTAATCGATTCATGACCTTGTACAAATCGAAATCCAGATCCTCCAGACCAACCTTACCCGCTTCAATCTTGGAGAAGTCGAGAATATCGTTGAGGATATTCAACAGCAGTTCGGCGGAACCGTTAATCTTGATCAAGTATTCACGCTGCTTTTCCGGCGTGGCTTCCAGCCCCAGATGCGTCAACCCGAGAATCGCATTCATAGGCGTGCGGATTTCGTGACTCATGTTCGCCAGGAACTCGCTTTTAGCCCGACTCGCATGATCCGCTTCATGCTGAGCCGCCAAAGCAGCTTCTCTTGACGCGGTGAGGCTCTTGATCAGCGCCTCGTTTTCGAAACGCAGGTGTTGGCTTTCCGCAATATTGCGCTGATAGCGGTTGGCGCTGACGATCAGGGCGTATAGTTGCAGGAGCGCCGTAACTGCGAGAACCCCATAGATCAATTCGCCTTTTAAAAGGAAAAGCAAACTCATCGGTAACAGGATCGCCCCGGCGAAAAGCGCAAATGCGCCTCGCACCGACGCCTGCAAGGGCATGGCGCCCGAACAGATCCCTAACAAGATCAGACATAGAAAGGTTTCGCGGTTCGCGTCTGCTGCCGGATACAACCCAACCCCGCCACTACCCCAGACTGCCCCGGACAGCAATGTGCTGAACTGGGTCCAACGCTCCCAGAGAGCAACACCGATTACCACCCCAGCTTGATCAAGCTGAGAAAAGCGCCAACTTAATCCAAGCCTTAGGCAAGCAATGGCGATCGTCAGAGCAAGCCAGACCAACAGGCGAAACCAGTCTTCAATCGGCCAAAGCACCAACGCCGTCAAGCCTGCCGTGACCAACGTCATCGCCTGACTGACCGGCGTGTTGCGATGAAACAGCCGCAACTGCTCCAAGGCGACTAAACGACCCGTGACGTTGGTTGCAAAAGTTCCGATAGTTTTGATCTGATTCATAAGGTTGGCACAAGCGGCGAATTTCCTGAGACATCGCGCAGTCTGCTCAGGTCAGCATTCTATTTTATGCTGACCACCACTCAGGCAACACTCTTGAACTTAAAACTCCTCCTTTGCCGCATGAAAAACCGGTACAGCACCGGCACGACAAACAGAGTAAGCACCGTTGAGAACGCCAGTCCCCAGACGATGCTGGCCG
>JAGRHM010000601.1 GCA_020445005.1 Candidatus Competibacteraceae bacterium
TATAATTTAATCTATCCTTTTTGGAAGTTCAAAGACCCTTGATGGTTTCGTAATCGTCATTTAATGATTACACATCTCTCTACAACGCCTTACTCAATAATCCGATTATATGCTTACCTAATGAACCTTTGATCCCTGATTCGACAATAAATCAGGACTTTCGCTTTCACACTACATGTACGGTTGTTATTGCCGGGAAATCCACTATATACGGTGGTATGGAGCCATCCAAGCGAAAGTCCTGTAAATGTGGGTAATGGTCAGCTCTGAAAGGCAGGGCATTCAAATTCCTGGTGAACGCGGCTTTGATCGTGGCCAGCAGGTAAAGAGTCGCAAGCGGCATCTCCTTGGGGACACCTTGGGTCTGATGAAGCGCTCCCACAAACTTCAGAGGCCATGATAAGGCCTAGTCCGACACTGCCAATCGGTTACGGCCGGATGACTTCGCCTGATACAAGCGCCGGTCTGCCTCGGCCATGAAATAGTCAAACGTGTCCTCGCTCGATGGCACCTTACAGGCCCCGCCAACAGAGACGGTGACAAACTCGTTGATGTCGCTACCTTGGTGAGGAATCTTAAGGTCTTCAATTGACTGTCGCATCTTTTCACCAAACACTACTACATCTTCAGCACTGCGATGCACTGACAGAATACTAAATTCCTCACCACCGATACGGAATGCGGCGTCGCTGGGGCGACGGCAGGCTCTTTGTAAACAATTGGCGACCTGTCGTAACGCCATATCACCGCACAAGTGCCCATAACTGTCGTTGAATCGCTTGAAGTAGTCAATATCGATCAGGTAATACGCCAACTGCATCTTGTCGCGCCGCGCTCGCCGCGATTCACTGTCAAATACTACATACAGATGTCGACGATTGAACAGCCCGGTCAACTGATCGGTAAGCGAAAGCGCTTCCAGCCTGCGGTTTGCCTCCTTCAGTTCCTCCTCGGCTTTCATGCGGGCTTTGCGCTCTCGTAACAGATCCAAGGTCCGCGAAGACAGACCATCGTACATACTGAGCACGGTTTCGATGAGAATGCGCATCGAGCCTCCCATCTTCTTATCGGCAATCGCCTTCGCCTCATGGATCGACACGCCTGACGCCATGGTCTCCACTGCGAACGCCATGCGCTTGTCATCGTCGATGATGTGGAATGCCAGCCAACGAATGAGGAACTTGATGATTTGCTCGACCACGTCTGCCAGAGGTTTACCGAGATCGCCCTCCTTCAGTTCGATCACTTTCGGCAGAAAGGAGGCATGTCGCAGCTGATGCGATGAATACCAGGAATCATCTTTGAGATAGGTTCTCCAAATTGCTTCCTCGTCATCAAAATGCCGGTACGCATAGGCGGTCAACTCATCAAAGGCCTTGTTGACAACGGAGTACTCTTCATCGACAAGGGTGCTGGCCAACCGGTTCAACAAATGCACCAATATGCGATGCTGTTCGTCGATGACGGTATGACCCGTATCGAGATTCTTGTTCCAGGGGAATACTTCAAACTCGGGGCGCAGGTCAGTCTTCATTCTTCGCTTGCTTCAGAAACGTTGGTTACGGGGATCAGGCGCGCGCATGTTCATCGGGGAACGTTAATAGGGTGGTAGCAATAGTTCGGCATATTTATTTCCACTTGTCAGTCGTAAGTTTCCCCCCAAGCCTCTTGATGAGACGGCTCGAAAGCAACATGAACTCCTCTGAGCGACCCGTGCCTGAACAACCCGGTCGCCCGAGGAGAATCCATGCTGGCCTTTGTATACCACCCGATGTTCGGCTTTTTCGGGAAATGATTAAGGGGGGCGATGCGGCATGGCGATGTAGGCTAAGCGGAAAGGAACCCACCACCTCAACCTCACGAGGAGATTGCCATGTCGCTCGAAGACTTTATCATCACGGTGTTGTGCTGGGTAGACGAATAGATGAATGGCCTGCTCGGGGATCACCGCTTGCGTCAGCGCAGCTTTGCTCCCAAGTTGACCGATAGTGAGATAATCACGATGGAAATGGTCGGCGAATTTTTAGGGTTAGATACGGATGTGGGCATCTGGAAATACTTCCATCGCCATTGGTTGTCGTGGTTTCCAGCACTCGGATTGCGAACGACGTTTGCCCAGCAAGTGGCGAATCTGTGGGTCATTAAGCAACGACTTCATCAACGACTGCTGGTGGATTTAGGTGCGGCAACCGATCCCTTTCACCTCGTGGATGGCGGCCCAATGCCCGTGTGTGTTGACCCGCGTGCCCCAATGTCGGTTGTTCCCCGAGGCGGCAGACCTTGGTTATTGTGCGGCAAAAATTAGCTCCCTTGAACAGCGGGAAAGCGTCACGCCCTGCTGTTGGAGAGTTGACCGCGACCGGCCAGGAAAGCGCGCACAGCCTGTTCAGCAACAGCAGCGAGATAATCGCCGCCGGACGCCATCGCCTGTTCCAAGCTGACCGGACCCGGACACAGGCTGAATACCGCCTGGATGCCCAAGTCGTGCAGAATTTCCAGGCCATTGCCGATGCTGCCAGCGATGGCAATACAGGGGATGCCGCTTATCCGGGCGCGCTCCGCTACACCAGCCGGCGCTTTTCCAAATGCCGTTTGAAAGTCGATTTGCCCTTCGGCGGTCAGGACCAGATCAGCGCCGCGCAACTGCTCATTCAACTCAACCAGATCCAGCACTAGATCGATGCCGCGTCGAAGCTCGGCTTTGAGAAAAGCCGTCAATCCCGCGCCCAGCCCACCGGCGGCACCCGCTCCCGGTAGATGGCGCACGTCCAGGCCCAGGTCGCGTTCGATCACCGCCGCCAGATGGGCCAGACCGGCTTCCAGAATCGAGATCTGCTCCGGTGTCGCGCCCTTTTGGGGACCGTAAACCCGAGCTGCGCCACGTTCGCCGAGCAGAGAATTATCCACATCGCAGACTACTTCGATGCGCGCCGCCGCCAACCGGGGATCGAGACCACTCAGGTCGATTCGCTCGATCATGGCTAATGCGCTACCTATGGGTTCGACCGGATCGCCCTTTCCGTCCAGGAAGCGCGCTCCCAGCGCCGAGGCCATGCCGATGCCACCCTCATTCGTTGCACTGCCGCCAATGCCGATGATGAGATGGGAACACTCCAAATCCAGCGCAGCCCTGATCAACTCGCCCGTACCCCAGGTCGTGGTCAGCAGCGGATTAAGGCGCTCTTTCGTCAACAACGCCAGGCCGCTGGCGGTTGCCATCTCGATAGCGGCCAGCCGACGCGCGGGGACATGGCAGAATGAGGCGGTTACTGGATCACCGAGTGGCCCGGTGACCTGCGCGGTTTGTTCCACCCCGTGTAAAGCGTGAGCCAACACATCAGTCAATCCATCGCCGCCATCCGCGACGGGAACCTGCGCGATATCGATATCCGCGCTGACGCGCGCCACGCCGCGCGCCAGCGCTTCCGCTGCTTCGGCAGCCGTCAGACAACCTTTCAGAGCATTAGGGGCAATGACTATTTTCACCGGGATTCGATCTCCTTCCCGTTCAGGAATGATTATGATCTAATGACGTTTAGATGAAGCGGGGGTGCTCCCAACCGGGAGCTGAGAGAGTCCCTTTGAA
>JAGRHM010000602.1 GCA_020445005.1 Candidatus Competibacteraceae bacterium
AACAGGATCAGCAGGGCCGCGCCGCTGGCCAGTCCCAGACTATTCGCCGTCAGCGCCAGAAAACGTTCATCGACGACCCGCGGGGCGGTGCGCCAAGTCCAGACAATCAGTTGTCCGGCGGGAATCAGGAATCCGAGTAGCAGGGGCGTCAGACACACGCCGCTCGCCAGCCAGCGCCATCGTCCCGGTATCGGGAGTCGCGGCGGGCGCTGAGTGCGCTGGCCGGTGTGGTGAAAGCGCGCTTGTCGCCGCGATAGCCGTTCCAGAATCAGCAGGGTCAGAACGAACAGCAGCAACAGCGCGGCGAGTTGGGCGGCGGCAGTCGCGTCGTTCATGCCGAACCAGACCCGGAAAATGCCGGTAGTGAAGGTGCTGACTCCAAAATACTGGACTGTGCCGTAATCAGCCAGCGCCTCCATCTGCACCAGCGCCAGACCGGCGATGATTGAAGGGCGGGCCAAGGGCAGGGTGATGGCGGTCAATCTTCGCCACGGTCCAGCGCCGAGACTGCGGCTGACTTCCAGCACCGCCGCCGACTGTTCCAGAAACGCCGCGCGCGCCAGCAGATAGACGTAAGGATAGAGCACCAGGCTTAGCATGAGGGTCGCGCCAGGTAGGGAACGGATGTCGGGAAACGTATAGTCCTGTCGGGACCAGCCGAAGATTTCGCGCAGCAGGGTTTGCACCGGACCGGCAAAGTCCAACAGGCCGGTGTAGGTATAGGCAATGATGTAGGCGGGGATGGCCATGGGCAGCAAGAGCGCCCACTCGAACAGGCGGCGACCGGGAAATTCACGGACTGCGGTCAACCAGGCGGCGGGGACGCCAATGAACAGGGTTCCCATCCCGACCCCGATCATCAGCGCCAGCGAATTCAGCACATAGTCGGCGAGGACGGTATCCGCCAAATGCCGCCAGACTTCTCCGGGCGGTCGCAAAGCGGTGAGAAAGACGGTAACGACCGGCAAAGCGAGCAGCAAGGCAATGCCCACGACCAGAACAGTCCACCGGTCAAGGCGGTTGGCCCCTGTCCAGACTGTTCTGGGCCAGCGGAATGGAAGCGCCTTTTGCACTCCCCTCTCCCTCTGGGAGAGAGGCAGCGGGTGAGGGGAAGAGGATAATCGAGGGGAGTTTACTTCCACCCGGCCCGATCCATGAGCTTGACCGCTTCGGCGTTCAGCTCACCCAGTTTGGCGACGTTCAGCGTGTCAGCCTTGAACTCGCCCCATGCTTGCAGGGTGGCGCTGGGCGGGATAGAAGGATTGACGGGATATTCGTTATTCACATCGGCATACCAGCGTTGCGCCTGGTCGGAGGCCAGGAACTCCAGCAATTTGAGCGCATGATCGCGGTTTTTGGCGTGGGCGGTCACTCCGGCGCCGCTGACGTTGACATGTACGCCGGTCGTGTTGGCGTCCGGCCAGAATACCGCGACCTGGGCCGCTGCTTCCTGTTCGGTTTTATCGCTGGAAGTCACCATGCCACCCAGATAATAAGTATTCGCCAGGGTCAAATCGCATTCGCCGGCAGCGATCGCCTTGATCTGATCACGATCGCCGCCTTTGGGCGACCGGGCGAAGTTGGCGACCAGGCCCTTAGCCCATGCTTCAGTTTTCGCTGCGCCCTGATGAGCGATCATACCCGCTACCAGTGATTGATTGTAGATGCTGTCCGAGGAGCGCACACAAATTCGGCCTTTCCAGCGCGGCGCAGCCAGATCCGCGTAGGTCGACAACTCGGCGGGTTTAACGCGATCCCTAGCGTAGATAATGGGACGGGCGCGGACGGACAGGCCGTACCAGTAACCTTCCGGGTCGCGGTAAGCAGCGGGAATGTTCTTTTCCAGCACCCCGGATTGCACGGTTTGCAATACGCCAGCCTGACGGGCGGCGGCCAGTCGCCCGGCGTCCGAGGTCAGCAACAGGTCAGCCGGGGTATTGACGCCCTCGCTTTGCAGACGTTGCAGCAGCTCATTTTCCTTGCCGGTCACCAGATTGACGGTGATATCCGTTTGCTTGGCAAAGTCGTCCAACAACGGTTTGATCAGGTCTTCCTTGCGCGCCGAGTAGATATTGACTTCGCCAGCGGCCAAGGCAGGCAGCGTCAGGAGCCCGGCCAGCAGGCCACAGAAGGCGGATAACAAAGGACGGGTTTTAAGTGCAAAGGACATGGATGGACTCCAAAGATTGATGATTCAACGGGGTAGCCATCTTTATAAGATGGTCTGTTAAATGATATTTATTATCAATTTTTATGTAAAGAACTATATAGGAAAAGAAATTATCCAGGTAAAATAGTTATGGTTTATTTCAGCATTGCCTCGGGCGTATGCAGGGCTACGGCGTGGTAAAGCGTATTGAACAAATGGCGATCGGTGGTCATGCAGGTCGCTCCTGGATTGTTGAATCTCTCAGCAAGTCTAACGGGTGCTGTTGAATAATTGCATATGCTTTAAGGGAATTGGAATATGGTAGGGGGGAAATCCAGGGTTCAAAACTTATCGAGAAACGGTATAGCAACGTTTTGCTCGTATCCCGAGCCTACCCCTTTTGAACCCATCGCCACCCAAAGGGGAAGGAACCAGTAAGCGGCGTAGGTGCAGGCGCCGTGAGCCCACCTCCTGGTGAATCATCACCTATCGTACAAAGCGACGAATATGTTAAAAAATAATCCTTTTCGCGCTCTTTTAGCGAACAAACGATTACCCTGGCTCGTGCTTGGCTTGGTCGCAGCGATCATCATCGGTGCGGGCTTTGCCGCATCGTCGGAAGCGCACCTCTCCATGTCCAGGCCGTACACCCCCAAGAGCGCCATTCACCGTCCATAGTGGAGCCATTCATGTCACGCCAAAGTCCAAGCGATTATATGCGCCAGTACCATGATCTTTCCGTCCGGGCGTTCGGTCCCACCGGCCTGCCGATGACCAGCAACGTTCACATCACGCGATATCAAATCACTGCTTACTCAGAGCGTGATCGGCTGATTGCTGCCCTCAAGAAAGTGCTCAAGATCAAGCATACACCGCCACTGCACTCAAATTATGACTGGTTCGCTTTCGCGTCGGACGATCCCATCCAGACCAGCGAACCTTTTTACTGGCAGTCGATCCGCCGGTCCTTTGGCTTCAAAGGGTCGCCCAGCGAAATGTGCGACGTCCTGCGCCTGGCGTGCCGGCTCGGGCGGATCGGCGTCGGCAAAGACGTGGCGGGCCAGCCGGCCGCCACGACAACCATGGCGACTTACGCCAAGGAATTCTTCAGCCTCGATTGCAATGGCTTCGTCGGCAATTATTGGGGATTGTCTCCCGAAGTCCACCAGAGTAGCTGGGCCGTGATCACCCCGTCGACCGAGAGCCTAGTGCTTAAAAAGACGGCGGGGGGCAGCTACTGGAACGGCTGGGGCATGGCGGCTGTGAAGACGCTGGACTACATTCCCCTGACGCCACGCATGGCGGCCAGCGAGGCTCGCTCGGGCGATGTCCTGATCGTGCAAAAGGATGGCGTGTCCTGGTCGCATATCGCCTTGGTGGATCATGTCTCCTGGGTGGACAACAACCAAGTCAACTGGCGCGTCGTCGAATATGGCCAAAGCACGTCCGAAAAAAATTTTAATACCGCCGCCGACAATCACATTAAGACATTCCGGATCATCAAGCTCGTGCAGGGACCCAACAAGAAGTTGGGGGTGGGATACAAGGACGGTAACAAGTTCAAATATTTGTTCGCCGCCCCGAATTCGCCGTTTCCACCGGCGACGATTGGGCGGTGTGGGGTGGAGGCGATTTAGGTTATTTCCGAAAAGGGGGTATCCATCTGAGTGCGGTAACCACTACCGGTTGTAGTCTCGCCACGGGCGAGCCGACG
>JAGRHM010000603.1 GCA_020445005.1 Candidatus Competibacteraceae bacterium
GTCTCACCCCCGGCATAATCGCTGTCATATTCAGAACAGGTCCATTCCGCGACGTTGCCGAGCATGTCGTACAGGCCAAACGCATTAGCTGCATACTGACCAACCGGCGCCGCCGCCGCCTGTTTATCTTCACAAGGATAATTGGCCCAGTTGAAAGGTTTAGCCTTACGCGCGGTTTCATCATAGATATTCGCGTAACGACAAGCCTGGTTGGGATCATCGCCCCAGTACCTTGAGTTCGTTTGACCTGCCCGCGCGGCATACTCCCATTCCGCCTCGGTTGGCAGGCGATAGCGCAGATCGGTTTTTTTGGACAGCCAGTCAGCATAGGCTACCGCCTCCTGCCAACTCACGCGCACAACCGGTTGATCGTCTGCATTCAAGGTATGAGATTCATAGGTGCCGCTATCATGATTGCTCTGAAATCGCCGATATTGACCATTGGTTACCTCGGTTTTACCCATCCAGAATCCCTTGGGACAGACTTGGTGCAGCACCTCATTAGCGCTGCGATCCGGCTCGGTTTCCGGACTGCCCATATTGAAACAACCTGGCGCAATCCAGGCGAATTGTATTTCTGCCAAGGGTTCGGTGTAAGTTTGACCGGCCTGGGGATTAGCGGGTGGCCCTTTCGCTACCGATTCGGGTGGTCGCGGTTCGGTCGGTTGCGGTTGTTCAACCTGCAGGAGCCGCCAGCCCCCTATCCCGGCAGCGGCCATCACTACAACCACTCCCAGCACCAGCATGATTATTTTCCAACGCGAACCTCCCGGCCCGGGCGGGACTGACGCTGACGCCGGTTGTTGAATCGGTTCATCGATCACCAACTGGTGTTTCTCGCCGCTCCGGTGCGTGTCTGGACGAAGAGGCAGCTCCAGTTTGACCGTCCGTTCTTCTTCATCCCCCAGCGGAGCCTCCAAAGCGGCCCGCATTTGGCCAATCGTCTGAAAGCGCTTCTCAGGACGCACCGCGATAGACCGGTCAATCAAGCGCAACAAGACCGAACTATAGCGTCCAGCAGCCACTTCCTCCGCCGGTTGCAAAGGATCATCGAGAACGCGCGCCGGCGCTTCAATCGGCGCAGCGCCGGTCACGCAATGGTAAAGCACCGTACCCAGGGCATAAATATCCGTCCAGGGACCGTAGCCTCTGCCATCAATCAGGTACTGCTCAATCGGCGAATAACCCGGTGAGAATACGCTGGTGACGCTCTTGCTGCGTCGCCCCAACGCCTGACGAGCGGCGCCGAAATCGATCAGGATCGTCCGGCCATCCGAACGACAGTAAAGGTTGGCCGGTTTTAAATCACGATGGAGATAACCTTGCGCATGGACGGCGTCCAAAGCCGGCAGCACATCGTCGACCAGTCGGCGCACCCGCTCCTCAGGCAGGGTTTTTTCCCGTTGCAGAATCTGGCTCAGCGGCTCTCCATCAACATAATCCATCACAATATAGGCCGTGCCGTTGGCCTGAAAGTAATCCTGCACGCGAACGACGCCGGGATGTTCAACGCGAACCAGGGTTTGCGCCTCATTAAGAAACCGCTCCAGGCCCCAGGTATAGCAGGCATCCTCGCCAGCTTCGGAGGTGGGCAATCCCCCCTGGGTATTGGCCAAAACATGGTCGCCCTCCCGATAGGACCATTCCACTGGAAAATATTCCTTGATGGCGACGCGCTTGAGCAATGCTTCATGCATGGCCATATAGGTGATTCCGAACCCGCCCGCGCCCAGCACCGCCTCAACGCGGTATTTGTCAAGCAGGCGATAGCCGATGGATAGCGTGTTGGATTTTTTAATCATGGTTTTCTAATCATGGCGCCGGCAGGCAACATCGGACGTCGTCGGCCAAACCGAAGAATCGTCTTCTCGACATTCCTGAAAAAAAGACGATCTGATCTGGGTCAGCTCTCTCATGTCAATGATTTTACCTGTCCCCGCCATAAAGTCACACTAGCCGTTTAACGCAAATCGCTCAGGGCAGTTCCCGAACCAGCCGGAACCCCAGGAAATAATCCCGGAAATCGAATCGACTGCGATGTCGATCCGCTGAACGCACATTGCGCGGTTCATCGCTCCAGGACCCCCCTCTCACTACAAACTCTTGATCTGCGGAAGGTTCTTGACAGCGGTGCACCGGCGCGGGCGATTCTTTATCATAAAGCGAGCAGGTCCATTCCAGTACATTGCCCGCCATATCATGCAAACCGAAATCATTGCTCCGATAGCTACCGGCCGGCGCTGTATAAACCTGACCATCGTGACATTGCATGGCAGTCCAGCCCACGAACACTTTTTTACCATCCAGGTCCGCAGCGTTGGCAAAGGCGCAACCCTCATTTGGATCATCGCCCCAGTAACGACTGCTGGTCGTCCCGGCGCGCGCCGCGTACTCCCATTCCGCTTCCGTAGGCAGACGATAACGTTGGCCGGTTTGCTCGGACAGCCATTCGGCATAAGCTGTGGCGTCTGTCCAGCTCACATTAATCACCGGCCGCCGACCACGCCCCCAGTCATGATCATTGGGCAAAGATTTGCCCTTCGCCGCAGCAAACCGCTCATACTCGTGAAACATCAGCTCATACTTGCCAATAGCAAACGGCTTATCAATACGCACTTGGCGGATGGGTTCGTCACTATAGCGACCCGGTTCCGAGGATGGCGATCCCATCCGGAAAACGCCAGCGGGAATCACCACCATCTCCGGACCTGGAGAGCCATCGCTCAATCGATCGCGCAGCACCGGGTTGGGGGGGGCTAACCGGGCCAGCGCCGCTTCTGCTTCGGCACGATGCTTGCAATCGGTCGCGCAGCGTTCGAGGTAGGTCCAGTAAGCGCGGCGGGTATCGACGCGCCGCGCAGCGGCAAACGCCTCGGCATCGGTTTGCCTGTTGTGCTCTGCGGCTTCGAGGTCCTTCAACGCCTGTTTCAACGCGATCAGTTCAGGCAATTCCGGATACGCTGATTCAGCTCTTTGCAGCGATCGGCGGGCTTTATGGGGATCGGATTGATTGAGGCTGTTCAGCGCTATCTTGGCCCAACCACGCGCCAGCCGTTCCCGTCCGGCGGCGATCACCGGATCATCAGGGACGAGTTCCGCCAGGGTATTCAACCGGGACAGGGCAGCATCGCCGCGCTCCTCATGTCCCTCCTCCAACGCCGACGCCAGGGCCTCGAAATCGGCCTTGAGGGCGTCTATTTGTTTGCGGCTTTCCAATGCCTGAACAGCGGCTCGCGCTTCCTTTCCATAACCACACTGTGGACAGCGTTGCAGATAAAGGCGATAAGCAGCAACGGTATCGACCCGTTGCGCGGCTTCAAAAGCCCGCGCATCAGTTTCCCGTTCCGCCTCCTTTAGCAACCTGCCTTCCCTGGCCTGTTCTTCTTCCGGCGTTGACGAAACCGAGGCGCTCTCGCCCGATTGGGCTGTGGTCGTATCGGGAGCCGCATCGACCCCCGGTTCCACTGGCGTTCTCAACCCATAAAAAACCAGTCCGATCGCCAGAATCACTCCTGCCCCGAGCCCCCAAACCCACTTTGGCAATAGACCATGGCTGGATGGCGCTGCTATTGCCGATCGCTGGGCGGCCTCCAGACCCTGAATAAACTGACCGGCATCCACCGGACACAATTCGCTCGGATAGGCCAGTCCTCGTCGCAAAAGCTGCCAGGCTTCATCGGTCAATCCGGATGGCCGCGGCGTGGCGCCCGGCGATTCGCCCTGGGCTTCATGGAGGCTATGTCCAGTCAACAGATGGTAAATCAATAATGCCAGCGCGAAGACGTCACGGCGAAAGGCGGTTTCAACGGCAACCGACTCTCCTCCCTCGCTGGCCGTTTCCCGCCCGGCTCCACTAGTGCTGAACAAAACGCTGCGCGGCTCGCGAATCTCCGTCGCCAGACCGAAACCCAGCAGCTTGACCGTCCCCTGATCAGTGATAAACACGGTGTCGGTATCGAGATGCTGGCAGGCAACGCGATGTTCACGGCGGGTATAGTCCAGGGCGGACGCCAGTGGACGCAACCATTTGGCGATGACTTCCCAGGGCAGGCCATGTTGCCCTTCCTGATCAAGCCATTGCGCCAGGGTGCGACCCTGGCGGGGATCAATATAATCCATCTCGGCGAATGGCCATCCATCGGCGCCCTGTCGCCATCCATGCACGCGAACAATAGCGGGATGATCAAGCCTGACCGCCAGTTCGACGCGCGCCCTGACTTTGGCAAGATAAGAGCGCAACCCGATCAGATCGGCGCGTGAAGCCCGTTCATCGCGGCTAGTTTCAAGCACTCCTGAATCATAACCGGCAGGCAGGAAAATTTTGATGGCCCGAAATTCATCGGCTGTTGCAGAGCGATCCGGCGGTTGCGAAACAACGCGCGCTAACCAGATGTGTCCCTTGCCGCTGAGCTCATACATCAGTCGCATCAATCGCTCGGGAGGGCCAATGACCCTGCCAACTTCCAGAGTCTCCGCAGTGTCGAAGCATGGAGCAGGGGACCCTGCCGGATCTGTTGCAGATGAGGCGTTCACTGCCAAAGCACCGACCGATGATCGTGGGCCATTGCCTTCCTCGTTCATTACGCGCAAAGCTTCTTCCTGACGGCGCGCCAGTTCAGTCTCGTTCAACTGACCAGCGGCATAAGCTTGCGCAAGTTCCTCAAGACGCATTCCGATATCCATAAAAGCCATCAAATCGTCAAGGTCCGAAAAGATTTATTTGGATTAACAGCCGCAAGGCGCATTATTATCTAGTCTAGCAGAAGGACAAAACGCGGGGGCGCCTATTCATCAGCAAGCCGACAGCGCTGGAAGGCTCAAACCGCGCCGACTTTTGAGGCTTGACGCCTGTTACTTTCGACCATGATCTGACCACCGATGCACACTGACCACCATCCATCTCTCACTCACGCGGGATCGACATCCCCTGCAACATCCCGTTGTCGTGGTCCCCGGCTGGAAATCGCCTTGCGCTCGATATGCTCGCCGACAGGGCAGGGACGTCACGAAAATCAGGATAACTTTTTACTCATCAATAGCCGGGGACGCGCCCGGTTTCTCTGGAACGAAAAGGATGCCCAATTGCAACTGCCTGACTGGCCCCATGGACATCGGCGAATCGCGGTGCTCGATGGAATGGGGGGTCATAGCCACGGACGGGAAGCCGCTGAAAAAACCGTTGAGGGCTTGCTAGAATTATCTGCAGTTACCGACCTGGCGCAACTATCCAATGAATTAAATATTCTGCACCGGCGACTTTACCAGGAATTTCGGACCGCCGGGTTAGAAACTGGTTGCACACTCATTCTCCTGGAAATCCCGTCCCGTTCCCCGGCAATGTTGTTCCATGTGGGCGATTCGCGCATGTACGCCATCGACTCGCGCAATGTTCAGTGTCTGACAGTGGATCATGTGCCGGCCACGCATCTAGCCATATTGGGCCTGTTGGACGGCACTCAATGGTTGCAACAGGTGCATGTCCAAACCAGTCCGCAAATCAGTCAGGCTTTTGTCTTAGGCAGCACCCTGGGTGCGACGAATTTTTATGCTGAGGCCATTGAAGAGGAACTCTATGAGCTGCACGAGGGCAATCTGCCGCTATTTCTGCACGGGTTGAACGATCGTCGTCTCTTGAGCCTGGAATCCGATCGGGTTTACCTGATCGCCAGCGATGGCCTCTGGCACTTGCGATATCCACAAGTATTTATCCAGCGCTGGCCGGTATTGCTGGCGCAACCGCATCGTCCTCTTGAGGAACTTCTTAATGAGTTGCTGGACGAATTGGCGGCGGCGATTCGGCAACAACAGCACCAACCGGATGATAACTGCACGGTGATTCTCTTACGCAAATCCAGCGAGGCCGGGGCTTCCCCTGATGAATCCTGACCCCGATTTAATGGAGGTCTCCCTGTTGAAAATTCGACATATTCTTCTCGCATTGGTGGCCATACTGGCGATTGCGTTCATGCAACCACTGGTTTTCTTTGTGGGTGGATTGACTCTGTTATGCGGCGTCGGCGCGCTCATCTTCCGGGATTTGTCGCCTGCGGGTCAGGATGCCGTAGAGCGCCGCGTTCTGGGTTGGCTGCGTCGGGCGCGTTCCAACCCAACGCAGGATATTGAGCTTTCGTCCGTTCGCCGCCGGTCTTCATCCCCGGTCATGTCCGCCGCTGGACCGAGTCCCCCAAAATCTGAACGGATCCGTCGCGCTCGCGCCAGAACCCCTATACTTCAAAATGATCTTGTTCCGGACATCACCGAATCGCTGACTCACGATAAAACAAC
>JAGRHM010000604.1 GCA_020445005.1 Candidatus Competibacteraceae bacterium
GTCATCACCCGGGGAATCGAGTACTGTCTCATGCTCACTGATCCTTGTCGGAACGGCGGTGACGGGCGCCGCCAATCAGCATCAGTACGCCAATCGCGGCAGTGAACACTACCGTGGTCTCACCGAGCGTGTCATAGCCGCGATAGCTGGCCAGCACCGAGGAGACAATGTTGGGAACGCTGGTCTCCCGTAGCGAATCTTCAACATAGCGCGGTGCGACATGGTGATGGATCGGATTGGCCGGATCGCCATAACGGGGAATGTCATAGGTGCCGTAAACCAGCACAGCGCCGGTGATAGTCACCACCAGCAGCGGTAGCAACGCCCGATGAGCAATCGGGGTCTTTTCGCGATGGGTGGTCAGACCTAATGTGCCAAGCATGAAGACTGTGGCGACTCCCGCACCCACAGACGCCTCTGTAAAGGCAACGTCAACCGCATCCATCACCACAAACAAGCTGGCCGACACCAGGCTGTAGATGCCAAACAGCATGACGACTGCAAACAGATCGCGTAACCGGATGGCCGCCACTGCCGTCACCACTAGCAGAGTCAGCAGAAAAATATCGACTAGGAATTCGATGACGGCGGCTCCTTGTACAGCAGGGGTTGTGAATTGCTCGGGTCAGCCAGCGCCGCCTTGAACAAAGCATGGCTGGCGGTGGGGCTGGTCAGCCACAGAAATATCAAAATCAACAGTAGCTTGGCGGTCACCAGCGTCCAGCCGCCCTGAAACATAAGCCCGAGCAGGATCAAGCCGGCGCCGAGTGTATCGGTAATGCCCGCTGCATGCATCCGGGTATAGAAATCCGGCATGCGCACCAGACCTACGCCGCCCACAATGACGAAGAACACGCCGCCCAACAGCGCCAATCCACTCAGCAAATCAATGAGCCAGGTCATTTAGAAATTATCCGGTTCGTCAGGCATATTGCGCGGCCAACCCATGTCGCCGTAGCGAATAAACTTGAGTACGGCAATCGTGCCAATAAAGTTGATCAGGGCATAAACCAGGGCAATGTCCATGAAATCGGGACGCCCGGTCATAAAGCCCAGCACGGCGATAATCAGCACGGTTTTGGTGCCAAAGGCATTGACCGCCATGATGCGGTCGTAGACCGTCGGCCCCAACAGGGCGCGCGCCATGGCCAGGACCATGCATACCAGAATTCCCAGGGCAGTGGCCGCAAACATCAGGCGTTGCTCCGTTCCAGCGCAGTGACCCGCCGATCCATATCGCCTTCCAGCAACGAGTCAGCGGCTTCCTGGGTCAGCGCGTGGACTTCCAGCACGCCGTCGCTTAAAGAAGCGGTGATCGTACCTGGCGTCAGGGTAATAGAGTTTGCGTAAATGACTTGGCCCACTTCACTGCGCTGGGTCGGTTTGAGTTTGATCATGGTGGGACTGATAGGCAATTTGGGATCGAGAATGCGTTTGGCGACATCCAAGTTGGCCAGTACGATTTGCCAGACCAGCCAAGGCCAGTAAAGAATGGCCTGCGGGCCGATCTTTAAATGCAGCGGCTGGTCCTCGGGATCGGCTTTCTCCACGCGCCAGGCGATGAACACCACCAGCGCGCAGGACAGCGCCCCGAAAACCAGCAACAGGGGGATATTAAAATAGCCGGACAACACTAGCCACAGGCCCGCGCAGAACAGCCATAAACCCAGTATGCGTAACAAGACATTCTCCAGTCAGTGGTCAGTGGCTCGTCATTCCTCACTTCTGACGATGATAGTCGGCTTTCTCGCGTGTTCAAGAAGCGCTGCGAAAAACGCCCTACGGAGGATTTCCCACTTCCCGCATGCCCAGCCGTTCCAGAATACCGTCGCATTCGTCCAGACTGTCAAAGCCGATCTCGATACGGCCGCGCCCGCGATGGGCATCGTAACGCAAGCGCACCGGCGCCGCCAGCCACTCCTGCAAACGCTCCTCCAGACGCACCAAGTTGGAGTCGCGAGGCGACGGCATGGGAGGTAGTGATTTATCAGCCAGCGCCGCCCGGCGTTGCTCCAGTTCCCGCACGCTCCAGTCCTGGGCAACGGCTTGTTCGGCCAGGCGGATTTGCGACTCGGGCGTTAGACCGAGCAGTGTCTTGCCATGGCCGGCCTGTAGTCGGCCTTCTTCAATATGCGCCTGCACGGTAGGATCGAGATGCAACAACCCCAACGTTCGGCTGATCGCCGTTTGCGAAACTCCCAGTAATTCAGCCAATTGTTCCTGAGTCAGTGCAAATTCCTCGCGCAGGCGTCGTAGCGCCCGCCCCTCCTCAATGGGATTTAAATCCCGACGCAGCAAATTCTCCACCAGAGCGATAACAGCGGCGGTGCGATCATCCACATCCCGCACCACGACCGGCGCCTGACTCAGACCGGCTTGTTGCGCCGCCCGCCAGCGCATGTGTCCAGCTAGAATTTCGTAACGGCCATCGGCCAGCGGTCGCACCACCAGCGGTTCGATCACCCCAAACTGGCGGATGCTTTGCTCCAGCTCTGCTAAATAATTCTCATCGATCCATTGTCGCGGCTGGTAGCGGCCTGCCGCCAGTTGATCAATGTCCAGGATGTGGATTTCCGCCACGGAATCACCGCCGTTTTCCAGCAAACTGCCCTCAAAACTATGACCGCCGGCGCCGATCCAGTCACCCAGGTTTTTTAAGGATTTGCGGCGACTCATGAGACAACCGCCCGCGCCTGATCCGCCTCGGCGGCCTCGATTCCGCTCAGGATTTCCTGTTGCCAGAGTTGCCGCACAGCCAGCAGAATTTCACCGTTGACGCCATCCAGCATCATGATCGCCCGATTGTAGGTATCGCGGGAGCCGCGCGGCTGGTCGATCTCGTAAATGCTGACCTGATCGCTGGCCGATTTCTGCAATTCTTTGGTCAGACCCATGCGGTTACTCAGAATCAATTCCCCGTAAGCACCGTTAATGACGGCGATGTTGTTCAGAGTTTCGGTGGTGTTGTCGACCTTGGTCAACAAGATATTCAACCGCTGCACGTTGATTTCCCGCTCGTATAGGGCGCAAATCTGCTCCAGAATCCGGAAGTACTGGACACTGGAGGAAATATCGTACATGTGCGGAATGATCGGCATGACGATCAGATTGGCGGCGGCGATGGCGTTTAGTGACAGCATACCGAGTGAGGGCGGAGTGTCGATCACAATGGCGTCATAACGGTTTTCAACCGTTTTCAACGCCCGATGCAAGCGGACCGG
>JAGRHM010000605.1 GCA_020445005.1 Candidatus Competibacteraceae bacterium
CCTTCCACCGAACTGGTGCAACCGGGGAGTCGAGTCGCTTATCGCCTATTGCTGGCCAGCGAACCGGCCCGGTTAGCGGACTTTAGAACTTGGGCGCAACCCCGGTTGACGGCAGGCGAGAAGCTGGAAGGCGTGCGTGATGCCCGGGTTGAGCTGCGTTCGGCGCTGGAGCGGGCGGAACGTTTTCTGAATCTTGCGGCGCTGGTCAGCGTAATTCTGGCCGGCGTCGGTGTGGCGATCGCCGCCCGGCGTTTCGCAGGTCGGCACTGGGACAGCGTGGCCATTCTGCGTTGCGTCGGCGCGACCGAGGCGTTGATCGTGCGCCTGTTCGTGCTGGAATTGTTGGCGCTGGCAGCCTTGGCCGGCATGGCGGGACTGCTGGTTGGCTATCTGGCGCAATATGGATTAAGCGGCGTGCTTGGTCAATTGGTGAGTCATGTTGAACTGCCTGCGCCCTCGCTGTGGCCCGTGTTGCCGGCATTGGCGACTGGGTTCGTTACCTTGCTCGGTTTCGGGTTGCCGCCCTTGCTGCGCCTGCGGGAAGTGCCGCCGCTGCGGGTGTTGCGCCGCGATTTGGGGCCGGTGAATCCACGTCTGTTGGCCTTGTACGGTCCTGCCGTGGCGGCGACTCTGGCGCTGCTGATCTGGCAAGCCGGCGAATGGCGGCTGGCGCTGTATGTTTGCGCGGGGGTCACGGGAACCGTCGTCGTCCTCTCTCTGGCCGCCTGGGGACTGGTGAAGGCGCTGAATCCGTTGCGAGGCCAGGTGGGCGTGGCCTGGCGCTTTGGTCTGGCCAATATCGCTCGGCGTAGCCCTGGCAGCGCGGCGCAAGTCGTGGCGCTGGGTCTAGGTCTGATGGCTTTGCTGATGCTAACCTTGGTGCGCACCGATCTGTTGACCCGTTGGCGAGCCAGTTTGCCCGCTGATGCACCGAATCATTTTCTGATCAATATCCAGACTGCCGAGGTAACCCAGGTACAGACTTTCCTGCGTGATCGGGGGTTACGCGATGTGGCGTTGTTCCCGATGGTGCGTGGGCGCTTAACCGCGATCAATGGCCGGGAAGTAGGGCCGAACGATTATGCAAGTTCGCGCGCGCAGCGTCTGGTGGCACGGGAATTCAATCTGTCCTGGACCGATACCCTACAGGAGGATAACCGCATTCTGGCCGGGCGCTGGTGGCAACCTGGCGACCAGGGGCAAGGTTTCGCTTCGGTAGAGATTGGTCTGGCTGAGGAATTGGGGATTACCTTGGGCGATACATTGCGTTTCCAAGTTGCCGGGCAGGATTTAACAGCGACAGTGACCAGTCTGCGCAGCGTCGAATGGGATTCGTTTCGGGCCAATTTTTTCGTAGTCTTCCCCTCTGGCGTGCTGGACGCCTATCCAGCGACCTGGATCACCAGTTTCCACCTGCCGGTTGACCAGAAACCGGTGATGGCGGAACTGGTGCGGCAACATCCGTCGATCACTGTACTGGATGTCGAGGCGTTGATGACCAAAGTGCGAGAGATCATGGATCGGGTGATCGCCGCCGTCGAATACGTGTTCCTGTTCACCTTAGCTGCGGGACTGGTGGTATTGTACGCGGCCATTCAGGCTACTCAGGACGAGCGGCGGTTTGAGAGTGCGGTGTTGCGGACTCTGGGCGCGCAGCGGGCGGTGGTGCGGCAAAGCCTGCTGGCGGAATTTGCTACGCTGGGTTTGCTGGCCGGGGTGCTGGCGGCTGCCGCTGCGACGTTATTAAGCTATGTGCTGGCGACCCAGGTGTTCGACTTCCCCTATTTCTGGAATTCGTGGATCTGGCTGCTCGGCGGCGGCGCTGGCGTCGTGGGCGTCGGTCTGGCCGGGTTGATCAGCGCGCGTTCAGTGCTGACGCAACCGCCCTGGCGGGCACTGCGGGAGTTATGACGCTCAGAATTGCGAATCCTTGTCGATCTCGTACAGACCCTCCCGTTCAAGCCAGCGCGCCATGGCCCACGATTCCTGAAACCTGATGTTGGCCATGGTCATTCCGTATTCCCGACAATGCTTCTCAAATTCTTGATAGGTGCGTGGCCTCTTGGTGAAGAGTATCCACATGAGACCTGCCTCCGCCGTGAGAAAGGTGAGACCGCCTTGTTTATGTGAGGGGCGTCGGATGACATTACAACGACGGCAGCGCAGCGTCATGTTTTCCAGTCGGTCTGCATCATCGCCAAGTATTTCGCGCGGTTCTATATGATCGGCTTGCAACTCGAGTCGCGTACCGCAGTCAATGCATTTTCCGGGTTGCTCGAAATGCCACTGACGCACCGCTGCCCAGCACTGTCTTGCGGGAAAATGTTTTTGAAAAGTTTTTTTCGAAGCGATTGAAGTTCCGACCTGCGATGGGTTCAGGTGTCCCAGAGTCAGAGCGGCAACTTCCTTATAAGTGAGTATACCCGATTGCACAAACCAATCGATGAGCGATTTCCAGTTGAAAGCGCTCCATCCACTGTCCTTGGGCGGCGTCTCCCTGAGCATGCCGCGCCGGGATGGATCTGTCGCAATGGTCGCTTCCCATTGTCCGATGATGTCGGACAAATGAACGCCCAGGGCGATGCAGATTCGGCGCAATTCTTCAAGATCGAGGCGACGCTCACGCCGTTCAACCTTGCTCACGAAGGATTGGTCCTCGCCAAGAGCCGTAGCTAATTGCTCCTGGGTCATCCCAGCCTTTTCACGAGCATCCCGGAGGATTGCGGTCAGGTCTTTGTAGGAATCGGAGTAAATGGTTTTGCTTGCCATGTATTCCATTTATGCTATATTCGCATATATGCCAAAATCGCATATTCAAAAACTTATCGACGCGCCTGTTTTCCTGGCGGAATTGCACGAGGAATTCACCCGTCTCCTGGGTATTCATTGGCGTCTACCAAATGACCTTCGGAATGAGGCGGATAAATTTATCGCCGGAGTGGGGCCGCAATTCTTTCTTTCCAGAGAAAAACGAAGCAGGCAAATTATTTGCCTGATCAACACGAAGTTTCGTCTCAATCAGGAGCGGCTACAGTCTTTTTATGACCAAGCCGCGCTTAGCAAAGTTTATTTTGACCCAGGGACAAAAGAATATCTGGCATCATTGTTCGATGAATTCGACCACTCAGGTTTTTGCCGATGGGTCAATTCGTGTGGATTTCCCATGGATTTTAAGTTGTGGTTCCATCCTGTAGCTGTGGAAGAAAGTCTCGACTTTTTCCAACAGCAAATGACAAATGCAACCATCAGAAGGAGAGATGCACGGCAAGGTATCCAAGCTGAACGCAGGGAATCGATCCTTCGCGCGCTCTTTGGCGGCTGGTTGTTTAAACTTGCCGATCGGAGGCGTGCATTTGCGCTAAATACAAAGATAGCTGTGGATGATATAGAGGATGATTACTACCAGCATCTGAAGAAATGTTACCCACAGATTTTGCAACGAAGTTGCGGCGGCATTGCCATTGCAATCCTTTCTGATCAGATCGAACAGATGTCAGCCGCCAATCTCCGTGCGTGGTTGTTTTCGGAAATTAGTCAGGCATATGAGGAACTCAGTAATTACAGCTACATGGTTTTATATTTTCGTTTCCCGAAAGGGGTGAGGCAACAGAGTCTTGCCTGGGAAGTGATTAATGATGTGACGCTCTATGCAGAGCGATGCCAGAGCGCTAGATTACGCGCTGGTTTCTTTCACCCAGACAAGATTGCTGCGGCAACAATGACTCACCTGGATGGGATTGACGTTGCCAAAGCCGATTTTACTTTATACCAGCATGGATTCAGCTTTCGCGATTGCATTGTCCTATGTTCTGAACAACTCTCTCGCGAGAATCCTGATAGCCCTATTGATTCGGTTCTGCTGCTGTTCGAGAAAAATGTTGCTGATGAAACACCGATTCCTTGTCCTGCATGTCGGTCATTAAATGTCCGTGGGAATTCATATCCGGTCTTCGGTGTAAAGAGTTGGGAGTGTCAGAATAGTCTTTGTCCGGAGCGCAGCGCGTTTGATCGTGGAAATCGTTTTTCCGCGATGAGCATTCTCAGAAGCGAGGCGTCCCGAGATGTCAAAGCCCTGATTCCTGAATCCAGCCTTCGACAGTGGAAATTGGATGTCCTCGCATCGCGAAGTGATTTGGAAATACTGGAAATGTTTATTCGTCACTATAGCCTGCCGGGAGACAAATTGACCTTGATTAACTGGAGTAAAGCGCCACAAACGTATCTTGAACGCATGATCTTTCAAAAGAAAGCCCGATTTAGCAAGGATAAAGACCGGGATCCACTACCTGATTTTGAGCGGTCGCCTTTTTTCCATCGCTACCTGAATGTCCCATCGAGGAAGCGCAAAGGACCATGGAGACAAGTGGAATCGGGAACGCATTGGCTGGAGCTATATCAAGGTTCTTGTATAGATGTTCTCGCCAGTATCCGGCAATGCTCAATCGATGGCGCCGTAACATCGCCTCCCTACTATAATGCGCGAGAATATTCATCCTGGCCAAATCTTTACTGCTATCTGTACGACATGAAACTTGCCGCCGAGGCAGTTTATCGCGTTTTGCGACCTGGCGGATATTACTTATTCAACATCTTTGATTATTTTGATAACGATAATATTGTGGCGCTTTCGAGTCTCGGAAAGCGACGGCTGGTTCTTGGAGCCTATATGTCGCAAATTTTTCGTGCATGTGGCTTTGAGATAGCAGGGAATATTGTCTGGCATAAGGGAGAGATCGAAGGAAAGCGCAACTATAATCAAGGTAACCGAGCACCTTTTTATCAATTACCTCTGAATACTTGGGAGCATATTTTAGTGCTCAGGCGACCTGGTAGCGATGTACAAGATTTATGTTTTCCAGAGGGAATACTCTGTAGACCGGTACTCAAGTGGTTCAATAACGAGAACAGACACGGTCACACGGCGCCCTTCCCGCAGGGGATTCCTGACTTGCTGTGCTCAAGACTCAGACGAGGCGCGCGCATTCTCGATCCGTTTGCAGGGAGCTTGACAACCGCCCTCGCTTGCCACGCGAGGGGCCATCGCTGCATAGCAATTGAGTTGCATGAATCGTACTGTAAACTGGGACTTGAGAAAATATCCCTTCTTGAACAACAATTAACATTGTTCCCTCAAACAGCAATTAGCTGATCTGGCAGTTTTGGATGTACTGTTTCTCGATAAAAATTGAACTTTTGTAGAAGCTGGCTTGCCAGCCATTCAATGGATTATCGCCTAAAAGCAGACTCCTGCGTATCGGCATTGGATATATCTCGATGCAACCATTCTCTATCATTTGATCGTCAATCAATGGGTGATTAATACCTTCAAATATGCGTTCCCCGATCATCAACTTTTCTGGCGCTAGGCCTGTGAAATTTCCATTCCCATTGTTCGGGAAGACGCGACCTCTATACAGATGAGAAAGCAAAATTGAAAATATCCCCATCAAAAGTGGTTAGTTCGTCAGAAATCACTACGTTCTGGTTCTCTGAAGAGGTGAAGCCGCTGTGGTTTGACGCAACACCGGAATTTGATGACGCATTGCGGGAGCGGTTTCTGGCGACCTATCAGGCGGCGGCGAACGGGGCGCGAGTTGAGCGTCATC
>JAGRHM010000606.1 GCA_020445005.1 Candidatus Competibacteraceae bacterium
GCCGGCTGATCATCCGGGCGCTGGATATCGGGGGTGACAAACAGGTTCCTTATCTCAATTTGCCGCATGAAGAAAACCCCTTCCTTGGCGTGCGCGGCGCACGCCTGCTGTTGCAGCGACAGGATTTGCTCTACGCTCAGTTGCGGGCCTTGTATCGCGCCGCTCAGCACGGGCCCCTGTGGATCATGTTCCCCATGGTGACCCATCTGGGCGAAATTGCAGCGTTGCGCGAACACTGCGAACGCGCGCGCCAGCAGGTCAATGGCCCCGAAGTGAAGCTGGGCATCATGGTAGAGATTCCAGCCGTGGCGGTCCTGGCCGACCGCTTCGCCGCCCAAGTCGATTTTTTCTCCATCGGCACCAACGATCTGACGCAATATACGCTGGCGGTGGATCGCCAACACCCCGAACTGGCCGCTCAGGCCGACAGCCTCCATCCGGCGGTTCTCAATTTGATTGACGCCACGGTGCGCGGCGCACAAACCGTCAGCCGATCCGGCGGCGGGGGTTGGGTCGGGGTCTGTGGCGGACTGGCCGGCGATCCGCTGGGCGCGCGCATCCTGACGGGTCTGGGCGTCGACGAACTCAGTATGAGCGCTCAGGACATTGCCCCAGTGAAAGCCGCGCTACGTGGCGAGTCACGGACCGCCATGCAGGAACTGGCCCGCCAGGCGTTATGCGCCCGCACCGCCGACGAGGTGCGCGCGCTATGAATGCCCTGAATCCCGTAGTCAATACCCCGCGGGTAGTCACGGTGGCGCTGAATCCCGCCCTGGATCAAACCATTGAAGTCGCTGGCTTGCAACCGGGCGCGGTCAACCGCGCATTGCGGATGCAAATCGATGTCGGCGGTAAAGCCATCAATGTCGCGTCCTGCCTGTCCGATTTCGGCGTACCGGTCGCGGTCGCCGGTCAACTGGGCCGTGATAACGCCGTGCTCTTTGAGGAGCTATTCCAGCGCAAGAAGATCGCTAACCATTGTTGTTACCTGGATGGCTTAACCCGGATCAACACCAAACTGGCGGATACGGTCAGCGGCGAAACCACTGATCTCAACATGCCGGGAACGGAATTTTCCCCGGAGGCCGCGGCGGATTTGCTGAACCAGATTCTGGAGCGGCTCGAACGGCTGGCGGAGCAGGTCGCCTGGGTTGTGCTATCGGGCAGCCTGCCACCGGGAATGCCGATGGATGCTTACGCGGTTATCACCGAGCGGATACAGGCGGCAGGCGCATCGGTGTTGCTGGACACCAGCGGCGCACCGCTTAAAGCGGCCTTAGCCAGCGGTCCGCGCATGATCAAACCCAATCGACACGAACTGGCGGAATTATTGGGTCGACCGCTGGATAGTTTGGCCCTGCTGGTCGCCGCGGGACGTGAGTTGTTGCACGGCTCGCCGGCGCCTGCCTGGGTGGTCATATCGCTTGGCAGCGAGGGTGCGCTGTTCCTGACCCGTGAACAGGCGTTGCACGCGCATCCGCTCAAGGTCGCCGTGATCAGCACGGTCGGAGCAGGCGACGCCATGGTCGCCGGTCTGGTCGCCGCCCGTCTTGAAGACTTGTCCTTGGCGGAAACCGCACAACTGGCCACTGCGTTCTCCGCCGCCAAGCTGACTTGCCTGGGACCACATTTGCCCCGTCCCGCCGAAGTCCGCGCCCTAGCTGGACAGGTTGCTGTTACCCCCGTTGATTGAAGACAAAACCAGAACTGAAGGAGAATCGAATATGACGAAAATCGTTGCTGTCACTGCATGCCCCACCGGCATTGCGCATACTATTATGGCCGCCGAAGGACTGGAGCAGGCCGCTAAAGCGCTGGGTTACGAAATCCAGGTCGAAACGCAGGGTTCGGTCGGAACCCGCAACACCCTGGCCGAAGACGACATCGCCACGGCTGACGTCGTCATCATCGCCGCCGATACCCGGGTTGATGCGGCGCGGTTTGCCGACAAGCCGTTGTATGAGACCACTACCGAACCGGCGATTCGCGACGGCGTGGAAGTCATCAAGACCGCGTTGGCCAGTATATCGGCAACGGACAAGCCCGCTACACCGCCCGCGGCGGGTTTGAAGATCGTCGCCATTACCTCCTGCCCGACCGGCATTGCCCATACCTTCATGGCGGCGGAAGGTCTAGAGCAAGGCGCGAAGAGTCAGGGTCACACCATCAAGGTGGAAACCCAGGGTTCGGTGGGGGCGAAAAACAACCTGACCGCCGAGGACATCGCCGCTGCGGATCTGGTAATTATCGCTGCTGACACCCAGGTGGATAAAAGCCGCTTTGCCGGTAAGCGTCTTCACGAAGCCAGCACCAAGGCCGCGATTCATGACGGAGCGGCGCTGGTGCGCGCCGCTATTGAACAGGCTCAGGTGCAAGGAGCCGACGCCAGCAGTGCGGACTACGATGCCCAAGTCAAGCAAGCCAAGGCGCAGCAAGCGGCGACCCGCACCGGCGCCTACAAACATTTGATGACCGGCGTGTCTTATATGATCCCTTTTGTCGTCGCCGGCGGTTTACTGATCGCCATCAGTTTCGCCATTGGCGGCATCAACGTCTTTGAGGACGCCAATGCGGGAACCCTGGGTTGGACGTTGTTCCAAATCGGCGCGAAGGCCGGTTTCACGCTGATGGTGCCGGTATTGGCCGGTTATATCGCCTATTCCATCGCCGACCGGC
>JAGRHM010000607.1 GCA_020445005.1 Candidatus Competibacteraceae bacterium
GGTTCCACGATTTTGTCGGCTCCCTCCACCGCCAAAGCGCCGCCTGGCATAAAGTCTGGTTGGATGTCCACGAGCAATAAAACTGCATGTTGATGATTCATCTGGCTTTTCCTGGTTGAAGAGATAGCGTTTAATCTTGGTTTCTCTTTAAGCTCAGCGAAACAGACTCATTCGCGTCATCACTTCATCCCGCTTGATCAACCAGTGCTGCAGCGCGCCGCCAATATGCAGAACAAGGAGACTGACCAAAACCCAGCCGACTATGCCGTGCAGGGAGAACAGTACTTCGCTTAGCGCCTTGTCTTGGCTGATCAGTCCCGGTAAATTCCAAGCGAAGAACTGTACCGGGTAGCCGCCGGCAGCCGTGGCCAGCCAACCCAGGATGGGCATAGTCAGGAGCGCCACATAGAGGAGGCCATGTACTGTGTGACTCGCCACCTGTTCGAATGCGTTGAGGGGCGACTGATAGGGGGGAGCGCCAAAGACGAGTCGGACGCCCAGGCGCAGGAGCATTAAGGCCAGAATAAGGACGCCAAATGTCTTATGACCAGTGTAGAAGGCATTAGTCGCCGCCTTCCCAAAAGTCTCCTGCACGCCATCAAAACCCAGAAATCCTAAAGTCATGCCGATTCCTAGCGTCAGCAGCGCCAGGAGTGCAATGAGCCAATGGAGCAGCCGTTGGATCAAGGTGTAGCGAGGGATTTTGGTCATCGTGTCCTCCAGTAAGTAGTTTCGAGAAGCGCCAATGAAATGATTCCTGAATCATGGACCCGGCATTCTATCGCAATGTTTGTGATCGGCGCTGTAACTTTCTGATTCTAAAAAATTACCTTTATCAAACTTTGATTGCAATCGCTTGAAAAATTATCATGAATCGACTGGGTTTTTTGCTGATGAGTATTATATTTTTGCACCTTTAACGGGCTGCCTACAAAAACCAGAGGCAAAAGAACAGGAAGATTTGATACTTCGGCTGGAAGCGCCAGCCTATCGCACAGGAGGAGCTATGCTACTTTATGAACTGTGCAATTCGTTGCGCCCGAATTCATCTTTGGTGTTGGCGCACGGCGGCGCGCTGGTTTCTACGCCCGCAATCTGCAAGCGCGACGGGTATTAGTCGTCACCGACCCCGGCATCATCCGCGCCGGTTGGCTGAATGAATTGCTCAGTGATTTGGAAGAAAGCGGGTTACAATTCGTAGTGTTTCGCCAAGTCACGCCTAACCCCCGCGACCATGAAGTCATGGTGGGCGTCGAGATGTACCACAGTGAAGGTTGTGATGTCATCATTGCCTTGGGCGGCGGATCATCGTCACCGATCAACGAAGTCGTATTTTTGAGATTAACCAATCACTTGAGAAAATTACCGGCTACTGTCGCGATGAGGTGATCGGCAGGAATCTAAGCTTTCTGGGAAGTGACCGCCACGATCCAGGGTTTTACCTCCAGATTCTGGAGACCTTGCACATCCAGGATCATTGGCGGGGGGAGATCTGGAGCCGGAGCAAGAATGGGGAAGTTTATCCTGTCTGGTTATCTCTAAGCGTGATTCGCATAAAAATAGTCTGCCGCGCCATTTTGTCGCCATGTTTTCCGACATCACAGAAAACATGGCCAATGAAGTGCATATTCAGCACATGGCCCATCATGATTTTCTGACCGGGTTACCGAATCGTTTTCTGTTGAACGACCGGTTGGAGCAACTCCTGGCCGCGACGCGGCGCAACCAGGCGCGATTTGCCGTCCTGTTTGTCGACCTCGATCGGTTCAAGAATGTTAACGACACGCTCGGTCACAATATAGGCGATCGGCTGTTGTGTGTCGTTGCGGAACGACTCTCTGGGCTATTGCGTCGTTCGGACACCATCTCGCGCCAGGGCGGCGACGAATTCATCGTGTTGCTGTCGGAGATCGACGGACCCAGCGACACCGCACATGTGGCGCATAAAATCATAAAAGCGCTCAGCGAGCCCTGTCGTTTTGACGGTCAGGAATTGACAGTGACTCCATCCGTCGGTATTGCGATTGCGCCCGACGATGGCGATGATAGCGATACGCTGCTTAAACATGCGGATTTGGCGATGTATGAGGTCAAGCGGCGTGGTCGTAACAATTTTCAGTTCTTCCGGCACAACATGACCCGCCGGATGCTGGAGTTGCTGCACCTGGAGACCGATTTGCGTCGGGCGCTGAAGCGCAGTGAGTTTGCCCTGTTTTACCAGCCGCAATTTGATCTCGCCTCAGGTTGGGTGGTAGCAGTCGAAGCGCTGGCGCCACCTGGAGCGGGGTCTGATTTCCCCTGCCGACTTTATTCTAATGGCCGAGGAAACAGGGCTGATTTTGCCATTGGGTGATTGGGTGTTGCGCGAAGCCTGTCGACAGGTGGCGAAATGGCGTCACGATGCATGGCCAGACATGCGGGTAGCCGTTAATCTTTCCGCCATGCAGTTCCGACAGACGGATCTGGCTGAACGGGTGCGTTCAGCCCTGGATAGTGCGGGAGTAGATGCAAAGGCTCTGGAATTGGAAGTCACGGAAAGCCTGCTGATGCAGGATACCGAGAGAGCCGCACAGATTTTGTGCGCCCTGCGGGTGATGGGCGTGACGTTAGCAATTGATGACTTTGGGACGGGTTATTCATCGCTAGCCTATTTGAAGCAATTTCCAGTGAACACCTTGAAAATCGACCGTTCCTTTGTGTGTGATATCAACCGGGATGAAGGCGATGCAGCAATCTGTGCGGTGATCATCGCGCTGGCCCACAATCTGCGCCTCGATGTGGTAGCGGAAGGAGTCGAAGCCGAAGCGCAACGGAACTGGCTGCATTCCGCCGGGTGCCGCTTAGCGCAAGGGTTCCTACTGAGTAAATCATTACCGGCGGATGAGTGCGCAGCGACATTTCCAAGTCATGGTTCGTAGCATCGTTATAAATGATAGATATGATTTTGCAATTGGCGATAAATTCTCGATTGACAAAAATGATGAACCTGAACAAGCCTCCGATCGCGGCGATTCTGCTCGGCCTGCTCCTCACACTTCTGGTTCCAAGCCCTACCTTGTCAAGCGAGCGTCCAACACCTCCTGCATGGGCGTTGCTGACCGGATATGGTGCTAGCCATCCCGGTTGGGGCGACACCGAACAACGAGTGGAAACGCTTGACCTAATCCTCCGGTACGAACGCCCGCTGGTGCCTGTCTCCGGTTCGTCATGGCGGCGGGGTTATCACTCCCTGCGCATTGAATTACCCGTGCATGTCCTGCTTGATCCCCGCAGCGAACCGCCTATGCTGGGCCTGACCTTCCTGGGCCAATATCGTTTTACTGCTGATCCGATGATCCAGCCTTATCTCCTGGCTGGCGGCGGCCCGGTCTACATCCCGGCGCACATTGAAGGCGTCGGCGCCAAACTCAATGGGAATTATCAAGCCGGAGCGGGACTCGATATCACCTTGTCATCAAGTTATTCCCTCCTATTCGAGATTCGCTATCACCATATTTCCAATGGCGGAACCACTGATCCCAACATGCCGCTTAATTCCACCAAGTTTCTATTTGGCGCACGCTTTTAGCCGGTAGCGCGCCCCGCGCTAAAGCAAATCCAACAACAAAATAGCGAGTCGGAAATATGCAAGCCAATCGGATTTGGGGATTGTTGACTGCTGTGCGTCAGCAATCTCCCCTTATTCATAACATTACCAATTTTGTAGCGATGAATAATACTGCGAATGCCCTGCTCGCGGTAGGCGCGTCTCCGGCCATGGTGCATTCAATAGATGAAGTGGAAGATTTTGTAGCAATTAGCCAAGCATTAGTCGTGAATATTGGTGCCCTTTTCTCCGAACAGGCTGCCGCATGCAAGCTTGCCGCAATGCGTGCCAATGCTCAGGGTATTCCCTGGATTCTGGACCCGGTAGGCGCAGGGTCGACGTTGTATCGACGCACGATTGCTACCGCCTTGGCACAGTTAAGGCCGCATGTAATTCGCGGTAATGGTTCTGAAATTCTGACACTGATCCAACGAGCTTCTGTGGGGCCGGGTCGGGGCGTCGATAGTCTGCATAGTTCGGACGCTGCGCTGGATGCGGCGCGTGTGCTGGCGACGGAAACTCGATCGGTGATCGCGGTGACCGGTGCCGTGGATTATGTAACGAATGGCGCGCGCATCATGGAGATTCATAACGGTCATCCCTTAATGACCCGGGTGACCGGGTTAGGATGTTCGGCTACCGCGATCATCGGAGCATTTCTGGCCGTGGAGCCGGATCCATTTCTGGCGGTCACTGCTGCATTAGCCGTCTTTGGCGTTGCCGGTGAGATTGCTGCGGAATGGGCCGCCGGTCCAGGCAGCTTGCAGGTCGCTTTGTTGGATGCTTTATATAGCCTTGATGAAGCAACGCTGCAAAAGCATGTTAGGGTCGTCATCAGATCCTGACTGTCTGATACTGTCTGATGGCGAGTGGCGATCCGCACAAGTTTTCGACTCCGGGATCGCCATGCCTCCAGTTAGACTGTCATAATCAAGATGACGTTCGTCCATATAATTCTAGCAAGTGCCGATAGTGCCCCGCGACTTGCGGGCCGACCTGCTCCCAGCGAAACCGCCAGCGCCAGCATCCGTCGGCGACTCCGGGTCGATTCATGCGGTGCTCGCCATCAAGCGCCAGCACATCCTGCATTGGAATAATCGCCAAGCGCGCGACGGAGGCTAGTGCCGCACGCACTAATAATTCCGGCATTTGCTCAGGTTTTCCACCCAGGTAAGCAAACAGGTGATTTCGCGTTTTGGCATCCAGCTCGTTAAACCATCCCAGGGTAGTGTTGTTATCATGTGTCCCTGTGTACACCACGGTATTGCGAATGTGATGATGAGGTAGATAAGGATTATCCGCCTCGCCGCCGAACGCGAAATGCAGCACTTTCATACCCGGCAGACCATGCGCATCGCGCATGGCTTCTACTTCAGGGGTGATGATCCCTAGGTCCTCGGCGACCAGGGGCAAGCGGCCAAATTCTTCCCGTAATGCCTTTAGCAAATCATCGCCAGGCGCGGTTTGCCAACGGCCATATGCGGCGGTTTCCGCTTGCGCAGGGATTTCCCAGTAAGCCTCCAGCCCGCGAAAATGATCGATCCGCAATAGATCGAACTGTGTAAATTGAGTGCGTATGCGTTCTTTCCACCATTGGAAACCGTTACGACGCATTGCCTCCCAATCATAATGAGGATTACCCCATAATTGGCCGGTGGCCGAAAAATAATCCGGCGGCACCCCGGCAACCACTTCGCGCTGTCCTTGCTTATCGAGTAAAAAGGCCTTGCGCTGGGCCCAAACGTCGGCGCTGTCATATCCCACGAATAACGGGATATCGCCGAAAATAAGAATATTGCGTTCGTTAGCGTATTGTTTGAGTTTGATCCATTGCTGGAAAAACAGGAATTGTTCGAATTTGCGCTGAGCAATGACCTCTGCATATTCCTCCCGCGCCGAAGTCAGGGCCTCAGGATGGCGATCGCGCAGCTCGCGTGGCCACTCGCACCAGGCTCGTCGCTTATGTGCTGTGCGGATTGCCTGGTAAAGCGCATAATCATCCAGCCAATGTGCATGATGGCGCTGAAAGAGGATATAAGCATCTCGTT
>JAGRHM010000608.1 GCA_020445005.1 Candidatus Competibacteraceae bacterium
CCGATGCGCTTTGCGCCGGCGAGCCCGGCGATACGCCCACCCCCAAGGTCGAGGTCTGGGGCGCGCAAATCGCCGCCCAGGCGCTCGTGGAAACCGCCGATCTGTCGCGTCTTAGCGCGGCCAATCAAGACAAACTCGCCCGCATCCGGCACTGGCTGGTGAAGCTGCTGCGCGACGAACGGCTGCCCGCCACCGAGCGGGCCTTGGCGGGCAATAATCTCGCGGTGCTGGGCGATCCGCGTTTTGATGCTGCGCACTGGCATCTGCCCGTCGAACCACTGTTCGGGTTCATTGAAATTCCCGCCGGTCCTTTCAGGATGGGCAGCGATAAGCAGCATGACCGGGAAGCAGATGACAATGAATTGCCGCAGCACGAAGTAACGCTGCCCGGCTACTACCTGGCCCACTGGCCGGTGACGGTGGCCCAATTTGCCGCCTTCGTGAATGAAAGCGGCTTCCAACCCCGAGATCCGGATTGCCTCAAGGGCATCACCAATCACCCCGTAGTTTCAGTGAGCTGGCACGAGGCGATGGCCTATTGCCGCTGGCTGAACGAGCAATTACGCCAGCTAGCCCCCGAACGACTGGCCACGATAGACCCGCTATCCGAAACCGAACGCCGGTTCTGGCAAGGATTAGCGGGGGGGTCTTTAGGTATCGGGTTGCCCTCGGAAGCGGAATGGGAGAAAGGGGCGCGCGGGACGGAAGGTCGGATTTATCCGTGGGGGGATGAAGCCGATCCCAACCGCGCCAACTATGGCGAGACCGGCCTCGACGCGACCAGTGCGGTCGGCTGTTTCCCTAGTGGGGCCAGCCCTTACGGCTGCGAGGAGATGAGTGGCAACATCTGGGAGTGGACGCGCACTTTATCTGTTCTCAATTCCGTTCACTTTGATGACGGCGTTGTAGTAATGAGACACGGTTTACCTAACTACCCCTTGGAAGGTTCAGAGCATCAAGCATCAAGCGCAGGAAGAACGCTTACCAGCGCCAGCGCAGGAAGAACGTTTACCAGCCGAGTGCTGCGGGGCGGCTCGTTCAGTCGCAGTTCAAGGGTCGTGCGCTGCGCCACCCGCATCGTCAATAGCTCAGACTCCGGTAGCGTCGCCTTTGGTTTTCGGGTGATGGCGTCCCCATTCCTCTCTGATTGCTGAAAACTCTGCGCTCGGGTGGGCGTGTGGGTCGGCTGAAAAGTTAAAGTTTAATAATGTCTTAATTCAGTAGGTAATAAGAGAAGACCGACATGGACATCACAGAGGTGGCGGGAAAACTGGCTACGCTGTTGGTGGGTTATGGGCCAGCGATTGAAACACCCGAACACCGGCAAGAAGACGAATCGTCGCTGGCACGGGTGGTGTGGCAACAACTTCGACCGAACCTAAAAGCCAAGCCGAGCGCGTGGGAGGCTCTGAACGATTGCTGGGCGCAGCCAGAGGACGCTGACAGCCAAGCCGCTTTGCGAAATCAGCTCAAGAAAATCCTGAATGCCGAATTGACTACCGACCTGGCTCGGTTGCTGGCGGAGATGGATGGGGCAAAATCCTACTTAGCACAGGCGAACGGCCAAGGAGTGGTTGCCCAGGCTGGAAGCGTGGCAGCCCACGAAGTGGCCGTGGGTCGGGATATTCAAGGAAACGTCATCGTCATCAATGTCAATGCAGCGCGCATGAACCCGGATTGGCTCGCGCGCGCCATCGTGTCTCAAGATCAACAAGCCGATTTCGCCCGCGCCACGGCAGCTTACCTCGATTGGCTGTTGGATCGCTACCGCTATCTCGATTTTCGCGGCATGGGCATTTCCGACCGCGTGCCCTTGCAATTACCGCTGCTGGAAATGTATGTGCCGCTTGCAGCGCGACCCGGCACACCGGAAGGCGATACCTGGGGGCGCAAGGTACGCCTGACTGGCCGCATGGTGGGCTGGGATGAACTGGCGTCTGCGACAGCGTATCTCGGCGGATCGAAACCCTTGGTGGACTTACTAAAATCCCATGATGGATTGATCGTGCTGGGCGACCCTGGCGCGGGCAAGACGACCTTTCTGAAATTCCTGGCGCTCGTTCTGGCGACGGGGCAGGGCGAAACGCTCGGTCTGGGCACGCGCTTGCCGGTGCTAGTGCCACTCTCGGCCTATGCCACGGCTTTGACGGGCCGCAAGACCAATCTTCCATTGAACCATTTCATCAACCGGTATCATCAAGAGCGGGGCGTCTGTTTCCCCATCGACGCGCTGCTCGACCGAGCGTTGGAGCGAGGCCAGGCATTGCTGTTGCTCGACGGTTTAGACGAAGTGAAGGAAACCGGCTTGCGCCGCCGGGTGGTGGAATTGGTCGCCGATTTTTTTAGCGCCCACCGCAAGGCCGGCGAGCAACAGCTTGACAAGGAGCATCCTGACAAGGAGCAGTCAGTTAACAAGTTTGTGATGACCAGTCGGGTAGTGGGCTACGCCGAAGTCAGGCCCCAGGTCGAAAAGCTCGTCGAATGCACCCTGACCGATTTGGATGATGAGCAAATCGAGAATTTTGTCGACAAATGGACGATGGCCCTGGAGCGGGCGGCGCGCGGTCAATCGAGTAGCGCACAATTTGCAGCTCAACGCGAGCGTGAGGAACTGCTGGCAGCGATCCAGCGCAATCCGGGGGTCCGCGCGCTGGCGGTCAATCCGTTGTTGCTGACTATCCTCGCATTGATGAAACGCCAGGATCTCGTGCTGCCCGAACGACGAGTGGAGCTCTATCAGAAATACGTGGAGACGCTGCTCCGGCATTGGAATCTGGCCCGCAGCCTAGACGGTCGGGGCAGACGTGATTTGGACGTGACGGAAACCCTGCGGCTACTGGCCCCGCTGGCGTTGTGGATGCATCAAACCGCGCCTGGTGTTGGACTGGTGCCGAGGCCCAAATTACAGCGGAAGCTGGAAACGCTTTACCGAGCAAGGGGCCATAAAGACCCGGAAAAGGCGGCGGGCGAGTTTCTGGAGGACGTGCGCGAACATGCCGGTTTGCTCCTCAATCGGGGCGGTGACCAATTCGGCTTTATCCATCTGACTTTTCAGGAGTATCTAGCCGGGGTAGCGGTCATCCAGAGGGGCCAACAAGAGATCGGCCCGATTGTAGACCAGCTTACCGCGCATGTGGGAGACGCGACATGGCATGAAGTCAGCTTGTTGGCGGTCGGTTATCTGGGCCTCGTGCAGCGGCGGGACGAGGCGGCGGGCGCGGTACTGGAAGCGCTCATAGCTGGGGCCTCTGGGAGGTTGGGAGAAGCGGCGGTCCTTGCCGGGGATGCATTGGTTGATATTGGCTCAAACGGTATATCGGCGGACAGTCGAGTTTGCATCGTTCAAGGGCTTTTGTCATCTCTGCGTAATGACCAACGGGTGACTGTCCAACATCGAGCAATGATTGGCGACTTACTAACCACAGTGGGCGATCCGCGCTTCGATGCCGAGCACTGGCATCTGCCCGTTGAATCGCTGTTCGGCTTCATCGAAATTCCCGCTGGTTTTTTCAAAATGGGCAGTGACCGGCAACGCGACGCACAAGCATACGACCGCGAATTACCGCAGCATGAAATGAATCTGCCCGGCTACTATCTAGCGCGTTGGCCGGTGACGGTGGCGCAGTTCGCCGCTTTCGTGCGGGATAGCGGCTATGCTGCGAGCGCATACAGCCTGAAGGGTATCGCCAATCACCCTGTGGTCCAGGTGAGCTGGCATGACGCGATGGCCTATTGCCGCTGGCTGAACGAGCGATTACGCCAACTGGCTCCCGAACGACGAGCCATGACAGACTCTCTGCCCGCATCCGAACGCCGATTTTGGCAAGGACTGGCTGATGGTGTGCTCGGCATCGGATTGCCCTCCGAAGCAGAATGGGAAAAAGCGGTGCGCGGCGACGATGGCCGGACTTATCCCTGGGGGAACAACCCTGATCCCAATCGTGCCAACTACAACGAGACCGATTTCGGAACGACTAACGCCGTGGGCTGTTTTTCTGGTGGCGCGAGCCCTTACGGCTGCGAGGAGATGGGTGGCAACGTCTGGGAGTGGACACGTAGCCGGCTTGGCAACTATCCCTATCCGTCGAAAGACTCAGAGCGGCAGGCGCGAGAAGACGTGAATGCGTTAGATGGCCGGATGCTGCGAGGCGGCGCGTTCCACTTCAGTATGGGGGTCGTGCGCTGCGCTTACCGCATCATCTTCGAGCCCAACTACCGCAGTGACTACATCGGTTTTCGGGTGGTGGTATCCCCATTCTTCTCTGATCGATGAAAACCCTGCGCCCTGTGCGCTACGTCGGCGATCTGCATTAATGATGAGGCGGTGATTTTTCAGCCACTTGTTAAATTTTTCGCGCTGTACAGTCCCGCTGGCGCTTTTAGTCAACCCAGGTCGGATGAGAACATGACTTGTCCCTCGGCGGGCAAGCCGCTAATCTGATTTCCAACTCTCCCTATCATTGATTCAATCAACCGACTGGAAATGGCCATGTGCGGAATCGTAGGCGCAATTGCAGAACGTAATGTTACTCCCATCCTGCTCGAAGGGCTGCGGCGGTTGGAATATCGCGGCTACGATTCAGCGGGCATCGTTACTCTCGACAGCCGGGATGGTCAACTACACCGGCTGCGCACCGTGGGCAAGGTGCAAATGCTCGCCGACCGTCTACGTGAAGAGCCGGTGCGCGGCCCGCTCGGCATCGCCCATACCCGCTGGGCTACGCACGGCGAACCGTGCGAACGTAACGCCCATCCCCATGTCAGTAACCGTTCGGTCGCGGTGGTGCATAACGGCATCA
>JAGRHM010000609.1 GCA_020445005.1 Candidatus Competibacteraceae bacterium
GACGCCACTACGATGGCATGACTTAAACCTAACAGCCTCCACGAAACCCGGGGCGGTTCAGTTGAGGTGGTGGGTTCCTCTCCGCTTAGCTCACATCCCCATGCCGCATCCGCCTGCGCTCATCTCCTCTCGAAAAAGTCGAACATCGCGTTATGTAACACTCAGAATACCCGGAACTCCGGGTATTATCAGAGTTACACAACTCCCTGATATGAAATTAGGTGCCGTAATTACCAGGATTCCTGGTAATTACCGATGGGTGTCCAGCCTTGGTTTTTAAAGCTGAAAAGCTGTTGCGTTTTTGCGGAAAACTCAGTACGGTTCTAATATAAAATAAACGATCATTTGGCTGCACTCCCAAAGGCAGTTGCTGTAATCAAGGACAACATCAATCCAAAGGTCGTCTCTTTGTTTAATATCTTTTTCCTTATAGTAAGTTACGACCAAAAAACACGGATACCTGATTCGTGACGCAGCAAGCTGCGGGGAATCAGACCCTCCAGAGATTGAAAGCCGTATGTAGTTGTTTCGGTTAGGGATGCCGGTTAAGTGATTGATGAAAACAGCTTGTTTCGCGCTCGAAATCGGATGGGGGCTTAGCTGCCCCACGCGGGTTCGAATCCCGCCCTCTCCGCCATTTGCATTTAAGCATTGCTCATCAGTGAACGACCCTGCGCCTGACTCTTCATTGTCCTCCCCCGCGAGCGCCTCGCCGCCACGGGCCAGCGGCTTCGCCCGTCTTTTGGGTGCTGATGATCCGCCGCCGTTTACCCTGAACAACCCAGATGGGCAGGCGTCAGTGGTTTTAGTGTGTGATCACGCCAGTAACGCGGTTCCAGCCCGCTTGAACGAGTTGGGACTGAATAAACACGAACTCGGCCAACACATCGCCTGGGATATCGGCGCTGCTCAGGTCACGCGGTTGCTGGCTACACGACTGGACGCGCCTGCGGTGCTGGGCGGTTATTCGCGGCTGGTCATCGATTGTAACCGCCCGCCCGGCCATCCGACTTCAATCGCCGAGGTCAGCGACGGGATTTTCATTCCTGGTAATCGCGATCTGAATGACCTGCAAGCCGAGATGCGACTCAATGAGGTCTTCTGGCCTTATCACCATGCGATTACTCAGGCGTTAGCGCATCGCTGGCGGCATGGTCACGGTCGCGCGCCGGCGCTAATCGCGGTGCATAGTTTTACCCCGGTCATGAATGGGTTTCGCCGGCCCTGGCATCTTGGCGTATTGTGGAATCGCGATCCTCGACTGGCCAAGCCATTGTTAACGCGGTTCGGAGCGAATGCCGAATGGTGTGTCGGCGACAATCAACCGTACTCAGGACGCGAGGTGGGTTTTACTATGGATACTCACGGTGGCGCTGCCGGCCTGCCGCATGTGGAAGTGGAAATCCGCCAGGATTTGCTCGCCGACGACAGGGGCTGCGCCGACTGGGCAAATCGCATCGGCGATGTGCTGGAAGCGGTTTTACGGGACAGATTGCTATACGAAGTTCGCCATTATTGAGCAGTGGCGCTACTTATTACATGCATGGTCGTATATATTAGTTAACAACTGTATTGATAAATACTTTTTGGGAAATACAGATCATGGGTGTAGTAAAAAACGCCAACGACTTCTTACGCATTGAGCATTCATGGGTGCGGACAATCCTACTAGCCACAGCCTATGTCGTTGTGTGGATAGCTCTCTGGTACACGGTGATTGGCTTGAATCGGATGCTCGGCGTGAATCTCTGGGCTCCATACGCTGGCTTGACGTTTGCGGTTCTGCTTGAATATGG
>JAGRHM010000610.1 GCA_020445005.1 Candidatus Competibacteraceae bacterium
AATAAATATAGTAATTTGATAAATATATTAAATTTTTTAAAAAATCGCTTAGAAAAATTTTATTTGCTTCTAACTGATTATTTATCGTACAACGATTTTAGGTGATTTTAAGTGGTTTTTGGTCGAAAAATACCTTTTTGACGAAGTTATCCACAGGCTTGGTTGTTTTTTGATCAATAAAGAGGGCCATTTTTGGTAAAGTTATCCACAGGTTGATTAACCTTTTGATTAACCTAAAATGTTGTAGAAAAACTACAATATGTCGCAAGAATCCGCTTGTAGACGAGACTCCCACATCGCTCACAAACCGGATTCTTGCGTAAAAGCCTTCAGGGTTTTGACCTTTTGGGATCAGATTTGGGAGATTGTGGCGGATGTTCGATCAACACCGAGCGTTTTGGTACTGGAGATGGGCTGTGGGCGAGCAACATTCCGCCTTCATCAATGCTGAATCGGGCAGCCGGGTATTGATCCTTGACCGTCTTCAAAATCTCCAGAAAAACCTCTCGAAACTTTCTGATTCTTTCATAACCTTGTCCAAACTGCTGATGCAGATCAACCCACGGCACAAGCTGGCCGGCTTTGGGGTCAACCCGGTGCAGGCGCTGCGCCAGCCAGCAATAAACATCCAGTCCCATCGCGGAATGCGCCAGGGCGGCTACCGCCCGTTCATCCAGCGGAATGGCGTGTTCCTGGAGGCTGGCGAAGTAATCCGCGCTCAGCTTGATGCTTTTAGGCGACAGCACCCGCTCGCCATCGAACTGTTCAACCCACAAATCGAGGGCGCTGACGATTTGCGTGTTGATCTGCACGGCACGGGATTCGTTACGGCTCATCGAGAGACGGATCAGCGCGGCAGACAGGCGGGTGAGCTGTTCCTTGAATTTCGCAATCTCCTTGCCGTTGGGGGCATAGCCTTGCAGGTCGCGAATGAAGGCGCTCAGACTGGTGTCCATCTCGATGACCGGCGAACCGGTGCGCAGGGCTTCGGTGTTTAGATGACAGAGGATCAGGCGGGCGGTTGCGCCAAAGGGCAGGCCCACTGGCACATATTGACCCTGGGGGTCCTTGGCGCGTCCCGCTTCCAGGGAGAGGCGGACATTGCCCTGTTGACGCTCCCAGATGCGCACTTCCGTGCCGGGATCGCGGTAGGGCAGCACGGTCTGGCACAGCACCGTATGTTGAAACAGCAATTCATCGGGGATTCTGGCATGGATCTCGGCGCTGCTTTTTAGCATGCGTCGGCGAACCGGCGTGGTTTTGCTACGAGCGTCGGTTTTCGCTTTTTGTGTTTCGGACTGTTGGCGGCGCTTCAGCTTTTCCAGAGCATCGTCAAACAAACTACTCATATCAGGCCCTCGGTCGGCAGCGCCAGCCGGTCAGTCGTACTGTCATGACGAACCGCGCCCCATTTACGGGCGAGAATGCGCGTTCCCCAGCCCGGTTCGGATTGGATTTCCATTTCATCTATCAGTCGTTTCGCTCCAGGCAAACTACAGCCCAGCCCATCTGAGGTGGTGAATCCGTCGCTCAGAGCCAGTTCGACATTGGCGATGCCTGGTCCTTGGTCTTGGGCGACTACCTCGATGCCGACTCGGTGAGGTTGTTTAATCGTGTTCAGCCGGATTTCTCCTCCACCGGCATGAAACAGCATGTTAGCCGCTAGCGAGGTGACGGTCTTGGCGATTTCCGCGCTCACGGTGGCGGTCAGGGTTTGCAGGTTTTCCGATTTCTGCAGGGAGACGGAGGCTGCCTTCATGTTGTCATTGATGAGCTGGGATGTCATCGTTACGCCGCGCAACGACTCCTGCGCCGCGCCGGCGGCTTCTTCCGCGCCGGCGGCGATCTGATCCATCGCTCGCTTGAGTTCTTCGGCGGCCGAAGCAGCTTCGTTGATACCGCTGGACAATTGGGTCGTGGCTGAAGCGATGCGCTCGGCGGCCTGTTGTTGCTTGGCCATGGTGCGTGCGCGGCGGCGCTCGGCCTCAGCCTGTCGCTGGATCTGTTGCTTGTGGGCAGAAGAGTCGCCAGCGCCTTCTTCATCAACAGCTGGGCCGGATTTGGTTCGGGTCTTTTTCACCAGTGCCATGAGTATCTCCAAGGAGTCTGATGTCGTTCAGCCATTCAGCTGTCGACAAGCTTCGAGATGGGTCTATTGAGCAGGCTGCCTTGTCGCTTGATGAACATGGCGCGCAGCCGTTCAGCCAGAGTTTCATCCAATTGTTCCGCGCCAAGAATGGCAATGTCTTCGCAAACTTCAAAAATGTTGGGCGCTGTGGCGACGCCAGTGACAATCACTACAACCGGGGAGAAGCGCTCATCCCGCAGGTGAACGACAGCGCGCAGCAGTTTAAGCGCCGGCGCATTCCGGGGAAGAACGATCACATCCGGGTAAGTCATTAACGTCCGGCGTAACCCATCATTGCAATCTACCGCGTCGCCAATGAGCACAAACCCAGGAATTGCTGCGAATTTGGCCCGTTCCTGCGCGAGATTCCCTTTATGCATTCCGATGGTGAGCACCCGAATGCTATCGTGGGTATCGACTGGATTTGCCATTAATTGACATGCCTCGACATAAGTATAATTTATAATTAAGTTAAATCTGCCGGGAAAAAGATGTGTATCAGGGAATACCTGATATTACATCAGGGAAACGCTGATTTTTATTGTCTTCATTATTAGACAATAATAAATTATCCAATAGATAATTTATTATTTTATATAATTCAATAATTATTGACTGATCAGACCGACACAGATGGCGAAGCGGGTGAGTCCAGCGATATCATGGATATCCAAACGCTCCATTAATTGAGCACAATGCGATTCGGCAGTCTTGATGCTGATGGATAGGCGCTCGGCAATATCGCGCGTGGAATAGCCCTCAACGATCAGTTGCAGGATTTCGCGCTGACGGCGCGTCAACAACTCAAGACCGGAAGTTGTGGCCGGTTGGCCGCGAATCATGCGTAGATCCTCGTCGAGCAGGTGGTGCGACACGGCGGGACTGAGCCAGCGTTCGCCTCTATCGATAGCGCGCAATGCCTGCTCCAGTTCCTCGACAGTGGCATCCTTGATGACGTAACCGACGGCGCCTATCCGCAAAGCTTCCAGCACGTAGTTCTCGGTGGAATGCATGGACAGAATGACGACCCGCGTTTTAGGCGCGTCTCGGATAATCAGAGTGGTTGCATCCAGTCCATTAAGTCCTGGCATACTGATATCGATTAAAGCAATATCCGGCTCCAGGAGCCGGCTTAGACGAACGGCTTCACGGCCTTCACCCGCCTCGGCCACCACCTCAAAACCGTCAAATCCTTCGACCAGGCTGCGTAAGCCTGCTCTAACCAGCGTATGGTCGTCAGCTAACAGGATCCGGGTCAGACTCATAGCGTTTTTCCAATAAGGGCAGGATAACTTTAACCATCGCGCCTTCGCCCGGTCGACTGGCGAGAGTCCACTGGCCGCCAAGCAGTTCAGCGCGTTCGCGCATATTGCTCAAACTCATGCCAGGTTCGCAATGGGTAGGCGGCGTTTCCAGTTCGAATCCGCCACCATTGTCCTGGATCGTCAGCGTCAGTTCCTGATCATCGGTATGGATGGCGATGATGATGGATTGCGCCTGTCCATGCCGAATGGCGTTGTTGACCGCCTCCTGAGCGATGCGGAATACGGCGATTTCCAATTCTGCGGACAAGGGGGGAATGTGGTCCTGAACTTTGATGACGCAGCCGGTGCGTTCGGTCTGACGCCGCGCGAACCAGTGCAGAGCCGAGGAAAGGCCGAGGTCATCCAGCATCGCGGGGCGCAGGTCGCGCGCGGTGTCGCGGATATGTTCGAGGGTGTGGTCGACGATTTCCAGGCAGTCGGCGATCCGCCGCTGGTTTCCGGCATTCGTCAGGTTGCGCCCGAGAACGCCCAGACTGAGCTTGAGGGCGGTCAGTTGTTGTCCCAGGTCATCCCGCAATTCACGCGCCAGGGCACGGCGTTCTTCTTCCTGCACGGACAGCAGACGTCGCGATAGTTTTCTTAAATACTCGGCGGATTGATGCGATAGCTCCTGAGTGAGATGACGCTGTTCGGTTTCCCGTAACTGACTCTTCATCGAATTTTTGATAGCGACAGAGCAGTCGGTATAGCAGGGCCGAGGTGACGCCAATGAACAGCCAGCTCTTGCCAATGGAGTAAACGAGGGGGAAAACGGTGGTGGTTGCAGAGAGTTGCGCTAGGAACAGATCGGAGAGAAGCGCCCAGGATAAGGCGACGACGGCGTAGATCGTCGTAAGCTTCTGCGCCCGCGAGGCAAGGCGATCCATTTGGCGACGCTTCGGTCAACGGCGATGTTCACCGAAAAGTTAGGCAGTTCCCGGTGGGATAGCCGGATTTGCTGCTGTGTCTTCCATGAAAATTTCTATGATATGGGGCAGGAGAAGCTGCGATCCGGGATAGCGATCCAGCATCTTCAGCAAGACGCCTGCCAGGGCGGGGTTGCGATATTCGAGGGTGATGAGCCAGCGCGTGGCGTAGTCGACGAGGACGGCGTTGGAGGGAACAGGTTGCATGTTGTTTCTCCGATACCTAATGTTAATAATTTGTTTTTTAAATACGACAATGTTGGTAATTTACGACAAATCTTGAGATTACGCAAGCGCCATTATTTGAGGGGTGCTGCACTCAAGGTCCATGACAACCGACGCACTGCTGCAGATGTTTCTTCACCGCCGATTCCCGTTTGTATAGGTCAGGTTAGCTATAGATTCCCCATCTGGCGCAGGTCTGTAAGTTGCGGTAACTGGTTAAGATTGAACCGGTCCAACAAGTCCAGATTAAGCGGGTCAAATGGCGCGATCGGTGCGATGATATTATAAGCTATTAATTTATATTGTTTTAAATTTGGCATTTTTGATGCTAAATTCATCGCCGCGCAATGGGCAAGGGGAAAGTCGGGGCGCTCTGGATAATTTCTCCCTCAAGAAATTGTCTTAAAAAATTACAGATGTTCTTTCTTTGACCAAGCATGAGCGCAACCGTTCCGCCTGTCCTGCGTCTGATTTTTTCAAGCGATTCACCCCCTGGAATGAGGAGCGCAAATGCCTCTTCGCCAAATCAAAACGCTGTCCAAACTGCCTGGAGAAGACCTCTATGCCTACGCTCAATGATTACCATGACAGACTGACTGGCTTGAAAGAGAAGTACATGCGGTATTGGGTCAATCCCTACAGCTCTGCTTATGCTGATGCGCACGAGCAGTTTCACAAGACGCTGGATGATCAAAGTAAATACGACGCCATGAAGGCGGAGTTGTTCATGATGGCGGTCACGTTAGGAATAGGGGCCGGCCTTGGCGCTTTATACGGGAAAACGGCTTTGAAAGCCGTGGCTTTCGATAAGGCGCTCAAAATCGTGTGCGACCGGAACATGAACCGTGTTTTCAACCTGATGCACACCGTCAGTAGCAGCCCTTCGGGCAGTTTCTTGGTAGGCGCGTTGTGGGATGAAGCCGCTAAGAAAGTGGGCGACACGGTCAAAACCCAGGTGCAGAAGCTGATGACCTCTGTGCCGGTTAAAGAACAGACCATCGCCAATCCGACCAGCTTCCGCAACAGCCTCCAGAATTATCTTCTAGATTATGTGATAGCGGCTCGGGATACTTGCATTGCCTTGCAAGATAGCAACCTTTCGGAAGGCGAGAAGCAAAAATTCGCTGGTGCGATGTTTGACGCGCCTTTCTTCAAAAACGCCCCTGTGACTGAGATCATTGGGCCTCAGGATGTCGCCGCGAAGGATATTGAATTGTCATTCTACATGGTGCTGCTCATGAACAGCGATCGGATTATGAAGACCACCTACTATGTGCGTGGCGCGCATGAAGGCAAGCGCGTGTCTTATCGGCCGATCAACGTCCCGACCACAGACCCCAAATATCCTAAGCCGACCAGTTCCCATTCCCACGGACTCGGGTACATCGAAGACACCTTCGAAACCATCGATTACATCAGCCCCGGTTCGAAAGTCGCTGAACGGATCGACAAGCTTCATAATGAGCGTTTCGGCAGCAAGTTTTTCAAGGACGCCACTTTTTTTTCCTGGGGTTTCGATGCGAATGAAATCAGGGCGGCGGAAAAGATGAATGAAAGAATTCAGGCGAA
>JAGRHM010000611.1 GCA_020445005.1 Candidatus Competibacteraceae bacterium
TCAAGTTGAAAATTTCGGCGATGACTGACAAGGATCGCGCCGATTTGCAGTTTGCCTACGATCACGAACTGGATTACGTGGCGTTGTCGTTTGTGCGCGACGCTAACGATGTCAAGGAGCTGATCGACGTCATGCTCACTACGCATGGCCGCAAGATTCCGATCATCGCCAAGATCGAGAAGCCGGAAGCCTTCCGATCCAGCGCGGGCATTATTACCGCTGCGGACGCGATCATGGTGGCGCGTGGCGATCTGGGCGTGGAAACTTCGCCGCAGGAAGTGCCGTTGATGCAGAAGACGTTGATTCGTCAATGCAACATTGCCGGCAAGCCGGTGATCACGGCAACGCAGATGCTGGAATCGATGATCAACAACCCGCGACCGACCCGCGCCGAGGCGAACGATGTCGCCAACGCGATCATGGACGGCACGGATGCGGTCATGCTGTCGGCGGAAACGGCGGTGGGTCAGTATCCGGTGGACGCAGTGCGGATGATGAAGAATATCGCGCTTAACGTCGAGGCCAGCGAGATTTTCAAGACACTGATGCGCAAGAATGTACTGACGCAGGAGGAATTGCTGGCGAACGCTTGCCTGCGCATCGAGGATGCGGTGCATTTCGCGACGATAGATCTGGCCGACAAGGTGTGCGCCCGTTACCTGGTCGGTTTCACCAACAGTGGGTCGAGTCTGCTGGGACTGGCCAAATTCCGGCCTTCAATGCCACTGATCGCGTTCAGTCCGAAGCCGGCGACTTTGCGACGATTAGCATTAGTCTGGGGCGTGGAGCCGTTGCAACTGGGCGCGGTCGTGACCTCGGTGGATGATTTGTTGAGTTCAGCGACCGAGTTTCTGTTGAACAAGGGTATGGTTCAGGAAGGGGAAATCGTGGTGTTCACCGCCGGGGTGCCGGTGGGCGTATCCGGCGGCGCGAATATGATCAAGGTGGTCAAGGTGGAGCGAGGGGATTGAGAGGGTTGAAACTGAAATGCTGTGCGAACGCTCATGCAAATCTGGATTGACGCGGACGCCTGTCCGGCGCCGGTGAAAACCATTGTATTTCGCGCTTCGCAACGGGTCCGGATACCGATCACCCTGGTAGCGAACCAAAGGGCGCAAATGCCTCCTTCTCCGTTGATCAGGGTGGTGCAGGTCAGTCAGGGGTTCGACGCAGCGGATGACTATATCGTTGAACATGCAACCGCCAGCGATCTGGTGATCACCGCCGATATTCCCCTGGCGGCGCGACTGGTTGCGCAAGGCATCCCGGCCCTGAACCCACGCGGCGAGTTGTACACGGCGGATAATATCCAGGAGCGACTGGCCTTACGCAATCTTAAAGAGGAGTTACGGTCGGCGGGCAGTATAATCGGCGGCCCGGCGCCTTATCATGACCGCGATAAGCAAGCCTTCGCCAATAGCCTGGATCGCTGGCTGACCCAGCGCCGGGCGGGTTAATCCAGCGAACGTCCCCTTAAACCATCGAGTTTGGTCTAGAACAACTCGATATCTTCCTCATCGTCGCCGGCAGCGGTGGCCTTGCGCTTCTTATTCTCCATAGCCTCGATGTAGATCGCCAGGGCCTGCTTGACGCTCTTACCTTCCATAACCGCTTCAAACATCAGGCGCTCCTCTTCCATGGTATAGCGCGATTTGATTTTCTCCTGCATACCCAACCATTCATACGGGTTATACAACCGCTTGGCGTCGGAAACCAGATTGGCCAGCGAACCCAGACTGGAAGTGACATGGCTTAGACGCTGCGTCAGCTTGTCGTAGAACTGAAAGGCGACAATCGCCGAGCGCATCATCTCACTGATCGTTGCACAGCTCTCAATCATGGCCGCCTTGGCCGCTTCGTTCTCTGGCGTATCCGGGAGGGAGGCAGCGGTTCTTTCAATCATCTTGACTTGCCCGACCATCGAAGTGAAGGAGTTGCTAAGCGCCTCCACCGAACCATCGCTGTCGCGCATGGATACTTCAATTTGCGCAACGGAGAGCGCCAGCATCAAAATGGTTTCGCGGATCTGGCTCCAGTCCAGGTCGGGATTGCGCGCGGTCGAACCTTGCACTTCGATCATGTTGTTCTCCTTGGAATCGTGTAATGGGAGCTCAAAAAATCCTGTTCTTAATACAATACCTTCGCCAACTAGCCTCCCCTCAAGCGACCTTAAGGTCTTGATTATACTTCACGCCGCCATAACTTGTGATTCTTTGAAGGTCTGAAACTTCAGTGTTAACAAGGAATCCAGTTCTTTCTTGTAGGTGGTATGGGTTTGCGCCAAGCAGTCGGAAATGGCCTGCTTGAAGTCTTGAAAGTGAGCGTAATACGTCGCATACAAACAGGTCTTCTTGACAAATTTCCATACACGCTCAATCAGATTCAAGTTGGGCAAGTACGCGGGCAAGTACAGGAGTTCAATTTGGAGTGAGGCAGCCAAAGCCGTGACCCGCTCACATTTCTGGTAGCGGGCGTTATCCAGGATCAGGGTTATGGGCACCCCCAAGTGCTGCGCGGCCAGTTGGCGGCGTAAATCACACGCCGTGCGCATTGATATAGGTATCGTTCGCCACCGTGATCAACTCGTGGGTAATGGCGTTCAACGCCCCCAAGACATTGAAGCGTTGGCGCCCCGTGGGTGCCCGGATCAATACACGGGCAAAGCACCAGAGCATTCCTAAAAACGGTGCCAAGACGCAGTGAGCGGCATCCACAAAAAACACCGCCCGTGGCCCCGCCTTGGCTTGCTCCAGGCGAGGTTCCAATGCGGTGGTTTTGAAGGTTTCTTGGGCCTCCACGTCCGCTTTGGCCGGAATCATCCCCACTTTCCGGCACTTCATCCCTAGGTGTTTTAGGAACACACGAACCCGGTCTGGACTGCGCCGCACCCCCGTCAGGGCTTCAATCGCCGCCATCGCCTGCTTGGCACTGGCCGGCGGATGCTTCTGAAAATACGCTTCCAGGGTCCCTTGATACCCCCTTAATTCACTCTGGGGGCGGTAAAACCGCACCGTTTTGAGCGCCCCCACCCCGCCCTCCTGGTAGGCCCGCAGGTAGCTGGTTAAGGTGGTGGAACTGATCCCGATCAGCCGACTCATCGCGCGATGGGCCACTCCTTGACTCTTCAACCATAGCGCTTCCATCTTGCGTTGTACCCGGGGATGCGGATGATGGTAGCGTTCGTAGTGGAGGCGCTGCTTTTCCGCTTCGGTGAACTCAAGCTTGATCATGGGCTGTTCATCAACGAGGCTGAAGGCATAGGAAGTTATCAGATTTTGGTCAACAAAAAGTCTAAACTTATGCCACGGCTAAGTATAGAATGGCGACAGTCCTTAAACCACCTGTGCCAACGCCTCGGCATACCGCTGTAAATCCGCTTCAGTCCGGGTCTCGGTCGCGCAAACCAGCAGTGCATCGCCCAATTCAGAATATGGATTGCTCAGATCGAATCCACCGAGAACGCCGCGCGCCAGCAATCCCTCCAGCACTTCGCTAGCCGGGCGCGGCAATTTCAACACAGCTTCATGGAAGACCGGACGGTCAAATGCGGCGCTGACGCCTGGAATCGCCGTCAATTGCTCCATCAGCATTCGGGTGTTCGCATGACAGGTTGCAGCGACCTGTTCCAGACCCTGCGGACCCAGCAGCGACAAATACAAAGTAGCGGCAGTGATCATCAAACCCTGATTCGTGCAAATATTGGAAGTGGCCTTGGAGCGGCGGATGTGTTGCTCGCGGGCCTGCAAGGTCAGGGTAAAACCGGTTTTGCCCTCCAGATCGACGGTGCGCCCAACCAGCCGGCCGGGCATCTGCCGTACTAACTCCTTTCGGCAACAAAGGAAGCCGAAATAGGGACCGCCTGAATTGAGCGGCGAGCCGAACGGCTGACCGTCGCCGCAAGCAATGTCAACGCCGACGCGACCCCATTCGCCCGGCGGCTTGAGCACCGCCAGCGCGGTGGGATTCACCACTGCTACCGTCAACATATCATGGCGGTGCGCCCAATCGGCCAGTTCATCAACCTCCTCCAGCACCCCAAAGAAATTGGGTTGCTGGATCACCAGCGCCGCGAAATCCTGGCCGGCATACGGTGCCAGCGCCTCTTCCGGGATATGGCCGCCCGCTAGGTCGTAAGGCAGCTCCACCAGTTCGATGTCCTGATTATGCACAATCGCGCGGGCTGCCTGACGGTAGAAGGGGTGCAGCGTGCGCGGCATCAAGACCCGTTTCGATTTGGACTTCCGGTTGGCGCGCACCGCCATTAACAAACCTTCAGCCAGCGCCGACGCCCCGTCATACAACGAGGCGTTCGACACGGCCAAGCCGGTCAGGCCAGCCATCATGCTCTGGTATTCGTAGAGTACTTGCAGCGTACCCTGGCTGGCCTCCGGCTGATAGGGCGTGTAGGCGCTATAAAATTCCCCACGGCCGGCGATTTCCCAGACCGCCGCTGGAATATGGTGTTCATAAGCGCCAGCGCCCAGGAAACACAGCGGTTGTGGAATCGCTGCCGCCCGCTCGGTCATCAACCGGCTCACCTGCCACTCGCTCAGGGCATCCGGTAGGGTGGGCAACTCCCCGATCCGCAGCGAGGACGGAATTTCCTCGAACAGGGCTTCAAGGGTAGGAACGTCAATCGCGTCCAGCATCGCCCGGACATCGTCCGGAGTGTGGGGGATAAACGGCATGATAGAGAGCGCCTCCTTAACCGGCCAACTTGGCGTTAGTTAATGAGCCTTCCTCGTCTTCGTCCTCGTCAATCGCAATCAGTTCGTAAGCAGCAGCGTCCAGCAAGCCTTCCAGGTCGGCGCTGGTCTTGATGCGCAAAATCCAACCTTCCTCATAGGGGTCTTCATTAATCAATTCCGGATTGTCCGCCAGCAGTTCATTCACTTCGACAATCACACCATCCACCGGACTGTAGACATCCGAGGCCGCTTTCACCGATTCAACCACGGCGCAACCTTCGGCGACGGCGACTACCCGGCCCACTTCCGGCAATTCCACAAACACTAGATCGCCTAGCAGATGCTGAGCATGATCGGTGATGCCGACAGTAACGATGCCGTCTTCCTGGGAGCGCACCCATTCATGGGTCTCGGTATAATGCAGTTCAGAAGGGATAGTGCTGCTCATCATCGACTCCTCAACAGGTTGGATCGGAATAAAAACAGTTAGGTTGGAACGATTGGATTACGAAGGACGGGAAATAAAGGGCGGCTTGACCACTTGCGCGGACAGCCGCTTACCACGCACGTCGACCTGGCAATGTTCGCCCACGCCCGTCATCACCCGCGCCAGGGCGATGCCCCGATTCAAGGTCGGCGAGAATGCGCCGCTGGTCGTGACGCCGATTTCCCGGTCGCCATCATGGACGGTCTGATGACTGCGCAATACGCCGCGCTCTTCCAGTACGAGACCTACGAAAGTTTGTGGCGCTCCAGCGGCCCGTTGCTGTTCCAGGGCGGCGCGGCCGATAAAATCACGATCCGGCGGTTGCCAGGCCACCGTCCAACCCAGCCCGGAGACCAGCGGAGTCGTGGTTTCATCCATGTCGCTGCCGTAGAGACTCATGCCGGCTTCGAGACGCAGCGTATCGCGCGCGCCCAGTCCACAGGGGGCGACGCCGGCGTCTAATAACCGCTTCCAAAGCGCCGGCGCGTCCTCGACAGACGGCATGATTTCCACCCCATCTTCACCGGTGTAGCCGGTGCGGGCGATGAACGCGCCGCCACTGTCCACGGCGTGAAAGCGGCCACTGGCGCGCACCGCTTGCAGAGTCGGGGCATCCAAAACGGTTTCCAGTTTCGCCAGGGCTTCCGGCCCCTGCACCGCCAGCATGGCCAGGTCGTCACGTTCACGCCAAGCGGCGTTAAAGCGTTCCGCCAGTGGCGCGATCCAGGCCAGGTCTTTATC
>JAGRHM010000014.1 GCA_020445005.1 Candidatus Competibacteraceae bacterium
ATGGAGGATTCTCTTAACGGGCGATAGTGTTGGTGCGGCGAATTTTATTCTGCAGTTGCAGAATGCCATAAATCAGCGCCTCCGCAGTCGGCGGACACCCCGGTATATAGATGTCAACCGGCACGATGCGATCACAGCCGCGCACCACAGCATAGGAATAGTGATAATAACCACCGCCATTCGCGCAGGAACCCATTGAAATGACCCAACGCGGTTCGGCCATCTGGTCGTAAACCTTGCGCAAGGCGGGCCCCATCTTGTTGCACAGGGTGCCGGCAACGATCATCACATCGGATTGACGCGGACTAGGCCGGAACACGATGCCGAACCGATCCAAGTCATAACGCGCTGCGCCGGCCTGCATCATTTCCACCGCGCAACAGGCCAGGCCAAAGGTCATCGGCCACATTGAGCCGGTGCGCGCCCAGTTAATGAGTTTGTCGGCAGTGGTGGTCACCATGCCTTTTTCCAGAATGCCTTCTATTCCCATTCCAAGGCTCCTTTCTTCCACTCGTAGATGAAACCGATCACCAGGATACCGAGAAAGATTGCCATCGCCGCGAATCCGAACAGGCCGATCTGGTCCAGAACAATTGCCCAGGGAAACAGGAAGGCGATTTCCAGATCGAAGATAATAAACAGGATGGCCACCAGGTAATAGCGGACATCGAACTTCATCCGGGAATCCTCAAAAGCCTCGAAACCGCACTCATAAGGCGATAATTTCGCGCTATCAGGGCGGCGGGGACCGAGGAAAAAGCCAAGACTGATGACGATCACGGCCATCGCCAAGGCGATCACGACGAACATCAGGACAGGAAGGTAATTGGACAGCATTAGGAGTCACACCTTACTGAGATATGTAAGGCGTCCCGCCAAGCCACGGGCGGGATGCCTGATTTTGGTGCCGATGGCCGGACTCGAACCGGCACGGCTTGCGCCACTAACCCCTCAAGCTAGCGTGTCTACCAGTTCCACCACATCGGCATGGTAACCACTATTTATTAGTATCTTGCGGCAACTGCGGCACATCGACCGGACCTTGGACGGTCTCGGGCGGCGGCGCAGGCGTTTCGGATACCGCTCGCTCTATCACGCTCTCCGGCGCTGTCGAAGTCTGCGTCGCAAAGTAACCCAGCGTTAAACTGGTCAAAAAGAACGCCGTCGCCAAAACCGCCGTGGTCCGACTCAAGAAGGACGCCGAACCCTGCGACCCAAACATCGTTGCGGAAGCGCCGCTCCCGAACGCCGCGCCCGCATCAGCGCCTTTGCCCTGCTGCAACAACACCAAGGCTACCAGAGCAACGGCGATGATGACATGCGCGACGAGAATGAGGGTATAAACCATGATGACTACAGTTTAGCAGCCTGAACGGGCAATCGCCAGAAAGTCCTTGGCGTCCAGCGAAGCGCCGCCAATCAGACCGCCATCGATATCCGCCATGGCCATCAATTCCCCGGAATTCGCCGCCTTCATGCTGCCGCCGTAGAGAATGCGGGTTTCAGCAGCCACCGTCGGATTCTGCTCGGCCAGCTTGGCGCGGATGAAAGCGTGAACGTCCTGCGCTTGTTGCGGCGTAGCCGTCCGCCCCGTACCAATCGCCCAGACCGGCTCATAAGCGATGACCGCGTCATTGAACGCCTCGATGCCTTCCAGATCCAACACCGCCTTGAGTTGCCGCTCCACGACTGACTCGGTCACGCCCTGATCGCGTTCTTCCAGAGTTTCGCCGACACAGAGAATCGGCTTGACGCCTACCTTGCGGGCCGCAGCGAACTTGCGCGCCACCATCTCGTCGCTTTCCCCATACAAGGTGCGGCGCTCGGAGTGGCCGACGATGACATAAGCGCAATGGAAATCCTGAAGCATCGGACCGGCCACTTCGCCGGTGTAAGCGCCCGAGGCGTGTTCAGAAAGATTCTGGGTTCCCCAGGCAATCGCGGTCCCGCTGAGCTGTTGTTCAACCAGCTCGAGATAAACAAACGGGGGGAACACCGCCAGTTCAACGGCCGCCACCTCGGCGGCGCCCGCCTTAATCCCCTCTAACAACCCGCGGATGCTTTCCGCCGAGCCATTCATCTTCCAATTTCCGGCCACCAGCTTACGGCGCATGTTCTTTTCTCCTGGATTCTGAAAAACCGGTGAAGCTTACGGACTTCGTTGCTGGAAATCAATCATACTGACAGAGTATCTCTGACGACGGTCGCCAGTTCGCGCGCATGGCGCTCAACCACAGCGGCATCGGGACCCTCGACCATGACCCGCACCACGGGTTCAGTGCCGGAGGGACGCAGCAGCACCCGGCCATGATCTCCCATTTGCGCTTCGACGGTGCGCACCGCTTCAAGAATCGGCGGGCGCTGGATATCCACAGCGCCACTCACCGACACATTGATCAAGGTTTGCGGGTACTTGGTCATGCCCGCCTTGAGGTCATGCAGGTTCTTTTCAGAGTGCAGCATCGCTGCCAGCACTTGCAGAGCCGAGATGATGCCATCGCCGGTTGTCGTGCGATCCCGGCAGATAATGTGCCCGGAATTTTCGCCGCCCAGCATCAAATTTTCGGCCAGCATTCGCTCCATCACGTAGCGGTCGCCAACCTGGACGCGATGCAATTCGAGTCCTAGCGCCCGCAACGCTATTTCCAATCCGAGATTGGTCATTAATGTGCCCACAATCGCATTGAACCGACTGCCGGCGCGCAGGCGATCGCGGGCGATGATAAACAACAAATCATCGCCGTCGAGAATTTCGCCTCGATGATCAACCATAATGACCCGGTCGCCGTCGCCATCCAAAGCGATGCCCAGATCGGCGTTCTCTTCCTGAACCGTTTCGCGCATTACCGCCGGCTTGGTAGAGCCACAGTCCAAATTGATGTTCAGGCCATCGGGAGATGCACCGATGGGAATCACCGTTGCGCCCAATTCGTTAAACACGCTGGGTGCAACATGGTAGGTCGCGCCATGTCCACAATCCACGACAATTTTCATACCCGCCAGACTGGAGCCGGCGGGAATCGTGCTTTTGCAGAATTCAATATAACGACCGGAGGCATCCACGATGCGCTCAGCCTTGCCGAGAGCATCCGGCTCGACGGTTTCCAGCGGCCGCTCCAGCAAATCTTCGATGCGTTCCTCGGTTTCGTCGGGCAGCTTTTGTCCGTCGCGGGAAAAGAATTTGATGCCGTTATCGTAGTAGGGATTGTGCGAGGCGCTGACCACGATGCCGGCGCAGGCGTGCAGAGTGCGTGTCAAATAGGCGATGCCGGGGGTGGGCATTGGCCCGAGCAAGGCGATATTGACGCCCGCCGCCGACAACCCCGCTTCCAGGGCGGATTCAAACATATAGCCGGAAATACGGGTATCCTTGCCAATCACCACCTTGTTGAAATCCCGGCTGCGCAGGGCGCGTCCAACCGCCCAACCCAGTTTAAGAATGAATTCCGGCGTGATCGGATACTCCCCGACCCGTCCGCGAATGCCATCGGTACCGAAATATTTTTTTCCCATGACCATACCCCCTGATGCAGTATGGCCGGGAATTATAGCCATGTAACAGCGCGGCGCATACCTGGATGCGCCTATCCTCTTTTCGCGGCACCATGCATGTAGGGTGGATAAGCGCAGCGCAATCCACCATCGGGAAGAGCGTTGGCGGATTACGGCGCGATGCGCCTGATCCACCCTACGCCTGCTGAACGGTTACCCTTGGATCCCTACAGGTTAGGGTTGATCACGGCACGGAAACGGCCACCACCCTGCACCCGGAACCCCGGTCGCAAGGTAATTCGCTGGCCGGCCTGGAGCGTCAGGTTACCGGTAGCGCCTACGGTCAATGCAGGGCCGGCGGTGATGGTCTGACAGGCCTGTTGGTAATCCATCCCATTCACTATGACGTTTTGGAGCGTTAAATCATCCATTGAACACGTACTACCAAAATTGCCAAACCACTGTCCGCCGCGCACGAGACGCACAAGGAGGCTGTTCGCCTTAAAGTAGTCGGACACGTAGCCACTGAAGAAATCGACGAACCACGCGCTATCTGGATAGTAGGCAACAATCGAGGAAGACCAATACCAAATAGGGGGCGAAGAAAAAACTGTCTCGTTAATAGACATATTGTAACATTTATCTTCAACAATTGTTAACAATTCCTTGACGTTTGGCACACGCCAGTCGCTGTAGCCAGCGAAGGAATAACTTTTGGCGGTGCGCAACGCCTCGCCCCAAGTGTAAGCGGTCAGGCTGCCTGTGCAGGTTTTAGTCGAACGATCCCAGCTCTGACCCAGCGCGCAACGCATCCAGGTCAGGCCGGTTTTATAGTGAGTTGCAGTACCCTGGTCGTCATCCAGGGTAAAATCCGCTGTAGGTGTGCTGGCCGGAAGGTTCGGATTGCAGATAACCGCCATGGCAACCTGCTGCGCCGTTCCGAACCACAGAATCAACAACAGCGCGGTCAAGATAAAGTGTCTGATTCCGTCGAATGGACACTGGGCTTGAACCACTGTA
>JAGRHM010000612.1 GCA_020445005.1 Candidatus Competibacteraceae bacterium
ATCATGCGGATGTTGAAATGACCCTCACTGCGCCTGGCTGCCCGGTAGCCGGCTCGATGCCGGAATGGGTGGAAAACGCCGTGCGCCATGTGGCCGGCGTGGAATCGGTCAACGTCCAGCTGGTGTGGGAGCCGCCGTGGACGCCGGAGCTGATGTCGATGCGCGCCAAGCTGGAATTGAATATGCTTTAAGCCTGTAAAAAACTCTATAGCCTGGATGCAGGCCGTTAGGCCGAAATCCAGGGCTTTACCGGATTCTGCTACACATTTCCTCTTAATTTATTATTAATCAATAGATTAGTTTTTCTACCGCTTTTTGGCCCTCCGCCTAAGTGCTTCGCTAAACCCCCATTATGCGCAACCCCGGTGTTTCTGCTACCATGCGCCGCATTTTCCTGCGGTCATGAAGGATGTTTAAAATGCCACGTCCCTACAATTTTAGCGCGGGTCCCGCCATGCTCCCTGAGGCGGTTCTGGAACAAGCCAAAGCCGAGATGCTCGACTGGCGCGGTTCCGGTATGTCGGTGATGGAAATGAGCCATCGCGGCAAGGAATTTGTCTTGATCGCCGAACAGGCCGAGGCGGATTTGCGCGAACTGCTCAACGTCCCTACTAATTATAAGACGCTGTTTCTACAAGGCGGCGCTTCCAGCCAGTTCGCCATGGTTCCGATGAACCTGCTGCGCGGCAAGAGCAAGGCGGATTATTTCAACACCGGGCAATGGTCGAAGAAAGCGATTGCCGAGGCCAAAAAATTCTGCCAGGTCAACGTCGCCGCCAGTTCTGAGTCGGTCAACTTCACGACGGTTCCAGCTCGTAATTCCTGGAACTGCGACCCGGACGCCGCTTATCTGCATTACACGCCGAACGAAACGATCAACGGCGTCGAAATGCATACGATTCCCGAAGCCAGCGTCCCCTTGGCGGCGGATTTCTCGTCCACGCTGCTATCGCGCCCGATTGATGTCAGCAAGTTTGGCGTAATCTACGCCGGCGCGCAGAAGAACATTGGCCCGGCGGGTTTGACCATCGTCATTGTTCGTGAAGACTTGATGGGTCAGACGGTCGCTGGTACGCCCACCATGCTGGATTACGCCGCCATGGCTAAGGACGGGTCGATGTACAACACGCCGCCGACTTATGCCTGGTATATCGCCGGCCTGGTGTTCCAGTGGCTGAAAGCCCAGGGTGGTTTAGCCGCGATGGGCGAGCGCAATCAAGCCAAGGCTGCTCTGCTGTACAAAGCGATCGACGAGTCCGGTTTCTACAAAAATCCGGTCGATCCTGCCTACCGTTCCTGGATGAACGTGCCGTTCACCTTGCCCGACGAGGCGCTGGATAAACCGTTCCTGGCTGAAGCCAAGGCGGCGGGACTGCTGACCCTGTCCGGCCACCGTTCGGTCGGTGGAATGCGCGCCAGCATCTATAACGCCATGCCGACGGAAGGCGTCCAGGCGCTGGTTGATTTCATGGCGGATTTTCAGAAACGGCGGGGTTGATTATCCCCTATCTCTACCCTCCTCCCAGTGGGGAGGGAATCTTTCTTTACCCAACCCGATTTCAAGACGATGTACAAGATTCTGACTTTAAACAATATCAGCGTTTCCGGCTTGGAACGCCTCCCGCGCGACTGCTATGAGATCGCCTCGGAAATCCAGAATCCCGACGCCGTGTTACTGCGCTCCTTCAAGATGCATGACTGGCCGGTTCCCGCCAGTCTCAAGGCGATCGGTCGCGCCGGCGCGGGCGTCAATAACATCCCGGTTTCCCAGATGACGGCCAAAGGCATCTGTGTGTTCAACGCTCCCGGCGCTAACGCCAACGCGGTCAAGGAACTGGTGATCGCCGGGATGTTGCTGTCGGCCCGCAACATCTGTGTCGCCTGGGATTATGCGCGCAACCTGCAGGGCGATGACGCTGCATTGTCCAAACAGGTCGAATCCGGCAAAAAGCAATTTGTCGGGATTGAACTGCCCAACCGCACGTTAGGCGTGATCGGACTGGGGGCGATCGGCGTCAAGGTCGCCAACGCCGCCCGGGCGCTGGGAATGCGGGTGATTGGCTATGACCCGCACATCACCGTCAGCAACGCCTGGCAACTCTCCTCGCAGGTCGAACAAGTATTGAGCGTGAACGAGATGGCGGCGCAGGCGGATTTTATTACCCTGCATGTCCCATTGAATGACGCGACCCGTCACCTGATTAATAACCAGTTTCTGCAAAACAGTCGGCCTGAACTGACCCTGTTGAACTTCTCCCGCGAAGGCGTGGTGGATGAGGAGGCACTGTTTACTGCATTGCAAGCCGGTAAGCTCAAGTCCTACGTGTGCGACTTTCCCACCAGCCGGTTAAAGGATCATCCCCGGGTGATCATGCTGCCGCATTTGGGCGCATCCACCGCGGAAGCCGAGGATAATTGCGCGATCATGGTTGCTGACCAGGTGCGCGACTACCTGGAAAACGGAGTCGTGCATAATTCCGTGAATTTCCCCGAAGTGGCGATGCCGCGCAATGGCGGGCCGCGTCTGGCGATTGTCAACGCCAACGTCCCGCACATGATCGAGCGGATTTCTAAAGCCATCTCCATGGCTGGCATCAACATCCTGGACATGCTCAACAAATCGCGCAGCGAAATTGCCTGCACCCTGGTCGATACCGATGGGCCGGTTCCGGCAACCGTGGTTGCGGAAATTGCCGGGGTGCAGGGCGTACTGAGCGTGCGGGTTTTGTAGGAAAGACAGGGTTCAGGAATCGGTCTCGGCGGAGATATCAAGATAGGCCAGCCAATAGCGGGTCATTTCGCTCATACACTCGATCCGGGCGGTAAATGTCGCCAGATCAATCTTGAAGTGTTCGACTTCAAGCAGCGATTCAACCAGCCCGGCGTCGAGTTCGCCCAAGTAGCGGCTGCGGTTGGCGGCGACGATAGCGATCCGCGTCGTTAATAACCGCACCCGCAGATATAACAAATCGCCTGGCGCGTTGGTATGCCGCTTGTAGTGCAGTTCATAGGATTGTGGCGGCACATCCTTTCTGCCCAGCAGATACGCTTCCAGCCCTTCGACGCGGGCCAGCATCATGCCCAGGTGGTTCTGGGTCGAAGTCCGATGCGCCAGTTGTTCCAGAAGGGCCGTCTTCTCCGCCAGTACGCGCCGGCGATCGTGAAGCCGCGCTCGAATGCGGTCCATCTCGCAATCGACTTCGGTCATCTGCTGAGTGACGGTTTGCATCTCTTCGCCGATTTCGTCGAGAAATTCACGGAGGTGATCGGAGAGAATGCGTTCCAGAGTCAGGGTGATGAACCGTTCCCACGCCGTATCGGTGCAGGCGCGTATCCCTTCCAGACGCTGGCGCGCCCCACTGAATCGATCAGTGATTTCCTGGATGGCGCGCTCGTGTTCGGTCTGGTCCGGGGCATTCCAGATCTGTGCGAGTTGGGCTTCTTCCTTCAAAACATAGGACATACCGGCCGCGGCGCTGTCTTCGGCTTCAGCGATTGGGGTATCCATGCAACAGCTCTCTATTCGGCTACTCAATTAGATCGCCTAAATCGGTCATGAACGCCGCTGACCGCCTGGAGTGCACTCAATCCTGATAAGTCCACCCGTCAGGATAGTCGTGATTCAACTCATGGATGTCATACACGCACAAATCCTGTTCGGGCAAGTTGGGAAAGAGTTGCTGAGCCTGAGTCTCCGCCTGAGATTCACTATCCGCCTGGATAACAGCAACATTGAGCAATTTATCGGAACTGG
>JAGRHM010000613.1 GCA_020445005.1 Candidatus Competibacteraceae bacterium
ATCGTATTCTCCGGTTGATGAGTTCCTAAAATCAAAAGGCTTGTCTGAAACATAAACGAATGAGCCGGATTGTCGATTGCATGTAGTGGCTAAGCTCATGAATAACGATGAATGCGGAAGCGGTCGGCATCGCGAACGATATCGCCCACATGCACATGAAAGGCGCCGGCCCGACGCTCGGCGAGGTACTGCTGCAAAGTCTCATGCACCACAGTAAAAGCAATTTCATCCCAGGGAATTTCTTCCTCGGCGTACAGGCGCACTTCCAGGCTTTCCTCGCCCGGGCTGGCCTGCCCGTCCTTGAGTTGACCGCGAAACATCAGATAAACCTGGCTCACATGAAGCAGCGAATACATGCCATACAGACTGAGATTTTCCACCACGGCATTGGCTTCTTCCAGCGCTTCGCGCGCGGCGGCGGCCACCGCGGATTCATGGTTTTCCATGAAACCCGCCGGCAGGGTCCACAAACCGTAGCGCGGCTCAATGGCGCGACGGCATAGCAGAATCCGTCCCTCCCATTCGGGAATGCAGCCCGCGACGATTTTCGGATTCTGATAATAAATGGCGCCGCAAGCGTCGCACACATGGCGGGGCCGATTGTCTCCGGTGGGAATGCGCACGCTGACCAGAGCGCCGCACTGGCTGCAAAATTTCATCGAAAAGATTCCTTGGATAAAGGGTCTTGATTCTGGAAACGAACAATCTGAACATTCCAGCATGAATGCCATAACTTTAGAACCCCAATCCGCGTCTGAATCCCGATTCGATGACGAACGCCAGCGGCGTTGGCGCTTGATTCTCGGCGGCGGCGCGGCGGATGGCGTCGGGTGTTCCCTGGCCGGGGCCGATCTGGGCATCGATCGCTGCCTGGAAAGTCTTTACGACGAAGACCGCAAAGGCGGACTGGGCGGCTCTGCCCCGAAAGTCGCCCGCTGGCTCGGCGACATCCGCACTTATTTCCCCACCTCCGTAGTGCGAGTTTTACAACAGGATGCGTTGGAACGCTATGGCCTGCAACGCCTGTTGCTGGAGCCGGAAATGCTGGAAGCGGTGGAGCCGGATGTTCATCTGGTGGCGACTCTGTTGTCATTAAGCGGGGTGATGCCGGCCAAGGTTAAAGAAGCCGCCCGGCGCGTGGTGCGTCAGGTCGTGGCTGAATTGGAGCGTAAACTGGCGAATCCGTTACGCCAAGCGATCACCGGCAGTCTGAACCGCAGCGTGCGCAACCGCCGACCGCGTCATGCTGAAATTGACTGGCATCGCACCATCCGCGCCAACCTGCGTCATTATCAGCCCGAATACCGCACGGTCATTCCCGCGACCCGGATCGGTTTTGGCCGCCGCGCGACAGCCTTGCGCGACATTATTCTGTGCGTGGATCAGAGTGGCTCGATGGCGGCCTCGGTGGTTTACGCCGGGATCATGGCGGCGGTCATGGCCTCGATTCGCTCGGTGCGCACCGCACTGGTGGTGTTTGATACGGCGGTCGTCGATTTGACCGAGCAACTGGACGACCCCGTAGAGGTTCTGTTTGGGACGCAGTTGGGCGGCGGCACCGATATTCACCGGGCGCTGAGTTATTGCCAGGGCTTGGTGCGCGCGCCGCACGACACCATCCTGGTGCTGATCAGCGATCTGTACGAAGGCGGCGACCGTCAGCAGATGCTCAAACGCGCCGCCAGCCTAGCCGCTTCCGGGGTGCGGTTGATCGCCTTGCTGGCGCTGTCCGACAAGGGGGCGCCGACCTACGATCATGGTATTGCCGGGGCGCTGGCCGGGATGGGCGCGCCAGCCTTTGCCTGTACCCCCGATCAATTCCCTGATCTGATGGCGGCCGCCATTGAAAAGCGCGATCTAGCGCAATGGGCGGCGGCGCGGGGCATTGTTACAGCAGGGCAGGAGGCAGGCAACAACGACAGGGTTGTGCCGTAATGGTTGACTATGCAAAGAGCCGGCAGTATAGAGGAGTTATTGTGATCGCTTATAGTGCATTAAGTGATCTAAATGCATTATAATGGTGCGGAATACAGGGTTATGCCGATTTAACTATTTAATAAAGAAGAACTTAATCTATGGAATATAGTTTGCCTTCAAGGGGCGGTTCACTTACCGGGAGGACTCATGGAAGCTTACAAGTGGAGTAGCGACACCCTGTTCATTCTGGCCGGTGCGGTTATGGTGCTGGCCATGCACGCCGGCTTTGCCTTTCTCGAACTGGGCACCGTGCGCAAGAAAAATCAGGTCAATGCCCTGGTCAAAATTCTCTGTGATTTTGCCATGTCGACCATCGCTTACTTTTTTATCGGCTATAGCGTCGCCTATGGCGTCAATTTCTTTTCCGGGGCTGAGACGCTTTTGCAGAAAAACGGCTACGAACTTACCAAGTTCTTCTTTCTGCTAACGTTTGCAGCAGCAGTTCCAGCGATCATTTCAGGCGGTATCGCTGAGCGCGCTCGATTCAACCCGCAATTGGTGGCAACCTTCCTGCTGGTTGGCTTTATCTACCCGTTCTTTGAAGGGATCGCCTGGAACCAGCATTTTGGTATTCAGGCTTGGTTAAAGGCTAGTTTTGGCGCAGAATTTCATGACTTCGCTGGCTCGGTCGTGGTGCATGCCATGGGCGGATGGATCGCATTGTCGGCGGTATTACTGCTTGGCGCCCGCCGGGGCCGTTATGGTAATGATGGACAGATTGCTGCCCATCCGCCGTCTTCGATTCCGTTTCTCGCGCTTGGCGCATGGATTCTGACCGTTGGTTGGTTCGGCTTCAATGTAATGAGCGCGCAAACGCTGGCGCAGATATCGGGGCTGGTGGCGATCAACTCGC
>JAGRHM010000614.1 GCA_020445005.1 Candidatus Competibacteraceae bacterium
TCAAGCATCATTTCATCGACCGGGACGATGTGCTCACCCGCATCCTGCCCACGCGCCCCACGGAGAAACAACCATGAAACCACTGCCCCGCGCGCTGGCGCTGAGCGTGATGATTGCCGGATCCTGGAACGCCCAGGCGGTGGACTATCGCCAGGTCCACAGGGACCAGAGCGCTGTGACGTTCACCTATCAGCAGATGGGTGTGACGATGGAGGGCGCATTCGGTGAATGGGCCGCCGACTTGCGTTTCGACCCGGATCAGCCGACCGCCGCCCAAGTGACCGTCGACGTCGATCTGGCCGGCATCGATACCGGTTCTGCGGAAGGCGATGCGGAAGTCGCCGGGAAGGTCTGGCTCAACACGCCGGCCTTTCCGACTGGGCGCTTCGTCGCGAAGAGCGTCAAACCACTGGGCGATCACCGTTACGAAGTGACGGGCGCGCTCACCATCAAGGGCCGGACGCAGGACATCGTTATTCCAGCCATCTTCACGTCCCAAGGCGCTATCGGTGTGTTGGAGGGTCGCTTCACGCTGCGCCGCGCTGATTTTGCGATTGGCGAGGGGCCGTGGGCCGCTTTCGATGTCGTCGCGAATGACATCGAGATTCAATTCCGCATCACCGTCCTTGCGGGCGAATAATGCTTTTCAACCTCAGCGTGAACCGCAATCTGGAGAATCCTTATGCAAAAATTGACTACACTCTCAGCCGCTCTCATGACTGCCGCCACCATGATCACTGCGATCCCGGCCTGGGCGGCGCCAGAAACCTATGTGCTCGATGGGACCCATACCTATCCGCGCTTTTCCTACAACCACTTCGGCTACTCGACGCAGTTAAGCCGCTTCAACAAGACGACTGGCAACATCATCCTGGACCCGGCCGCACAGACTGGCGCGGTCGATATCGTCATTGACATGACGTCGGTCGATACCGGCTATGCCACCTTTGACGAACACATCCAGGGCGAGGATTTCCTGGACACGGCTCAGCACCCGACCGCCACCTTCAAGTCCGACCGGGTGGTCTTCGAGGGTGACCGGCCGGTGGCGGTGCATGGCCATCTGACCTTGAAAGGGGTGACGCAGCCGGTCACGCTGACCGTGACCTCCTTTCAGGCCATGCCGCATCCGCTGCTGAAAAAGGATGCGATTGGGGCGAACGCTTATACCGTCGTCAAGCGTTCGGACTTCACGCGGGCAAGTACGCGCCGCACGTCAGCGACGAGGTGCGCATCGACCTCGCGGTCGAAGCGATTAAGGAATAAGAATAGCAGTAGCCTCAACCCCCCGGATCGATCGGCATCCAGCCCGAACCCAGTGCGGGGTCTGACCGGATGCCGGGTCTTGGGGGAGCATTCAGCAACCGGGAGGGGGTAAGCCGCCCGGATTAACCAGGGGAGATCCCGCCCGGCTTGACATCGGGACTGATTGGTACAATACTGATCGCATGAAAATCGGACGCCCCCTGGAATTTGACCCCGATGTGGCCCTGGAGAGGGCCATGCAGGTGTTTTGGCGCCAAGGCTATGCAGCCACCTCCTTACAGCAGCTGCTGGAAGCGATGGATCTGTCGAAAAGCAGTTTCTATCAGGCGTTCGGCAGCAAACAACGTCTGTTTGAACGGTGCATCGAACACTTTCGCGATGATCAGGTTCACCGGTTGCGACAGGCGCTGGAGCAGGCCGGTTCCGGGCGGGTGTTCCTTGAACAATGCCTGCATACCCTGGCCGAAGAGGCGCGCGGACCGCAAAAGCCGCGCGGTTGCCTGATCATGAACACCGCGACGGAATTCGCCGGGCGGGAGCCGGCCGTGGCTCAACAGGTCGCGACCAGTATTGAGAGACTGACCGGCGTGTTCGTAGCGGCGGTGCAACGCGCCCAGGCCGAAGGCGACATCCCGGCCGGGCATGACGCGCCGGTGCTGGCGCGCTACCTGGTCAGCAGCATTGGCGGGTTACGGACGATGGTCAAAGCCGGCGCGCCCCCGGAGACCGTTCATGACATCGCCCGCGTCGTGATGACCGCGTTGCGGTAAATTTTTTTATCTTTTTTAGGACCATTCGGTCCTATTTTATGGCGCCATCAACCCTGGAGGAATCCTCATGCTTTCTGAATATCAATTGACGCTCAACCCAATCACGCTCGACAACGCCAACCCCGAGGCCCAGGCTGTCCTGGAAAAAGCCCAGGCGCAGGTCGGTTTCATCCCGAATATGTACGCCCGAATGGTTCATTCGCCCGGTTTGCTCACCACCTATCTGGACGGCTATGAGCGGTTTCGCCAGCAATCCGGTTTTACCCCGGCGGAACAGGAAGTGGTGTTTCTGACCATCAGTCGGGAAAACGGTTGCGAGTATTGCATGGGCGCGCACAGCGTCATCGCGGATAATATGTCCAAAGTCCCGACGGCGGTCACCGACGCCCTGCGCGAGGGCGCGCCGCTGCCGGATGCGAAATTAGCGGCGCTGAGCGTGTTCACGCAAGTCATGGTGCGCCAGCGCGGGCTGCCGAGTCGCGCGCAGGTCGCTGACTTCCTGTCCGCCGGCTACACTGAACGCCAGATGCTGGAAATCGTGCTGGCGATCGCGGTGAAGACCCTGAGTAATTACGCCAATCATCTGTTCCACACGCCGCTGGACTCGGTCTTCGCCGCACGCGCCTGGAAGGACTGACGTCAAAACGCTCTGGCTTCGGGTCGGCGAACCCCGGCCAGAGATCGCTCATCGTGGGCATCCCCCATGAATGAATCAACAGATAGTTGGTCGGGTAGCGGGGTGGTGGCAACATCACCGCGCTACCCGACCAAGCAAGCCGCTTGATTCGTCAATCAGCTAGCAGGGCTACGCGACGATCGACGTATCCGGTTCTCAGTTCGTGATCGAGCGCATAATTGCGGGCAAAACCCTGGTGGCGCAAGGGCGCATCGAGAAAACACACGATGATGTTCGCGTCTTGAGAAACCGCTTTTTACAGGATCAGTTCCCCATCGAACAAACCTGTCTGATCAGCAACGATTTGGACAATGACGCCCGAATAACGTGTGACTCCTACTCACCCCACCGACCGACCGCTGATCCCGGTCTTGAAGCGTACTTTCCGGTCAAACCCTGA
>JAGRHM010000615.1:0-6134 GCA_020445005.1 Candidatus Competibacteraceae bacterium
GGTTGCGAGATATGGTCGTCGATAACAATCGCGCCGACTTTCCAAACTGCCAAGATCGGCTCATTTTCGCGGGGGGCTCGCTTGAGATTGTGGATTCGATTCTCGGTAACAATCTTAAAGAGCAAAACGACCCTAGCGCGCTGATCGCCGTTCTTGGTCCATCGTTACGCATCGAAAACTCTGTACTGGACTTTAAAGAAAACAAAACTCTATTCCCATTTGAAGGCGGCGCATCGAATGGCCTTGGCGGGAAAACCGTCGAAATCCTCGACAGTGTGATTGCTGTTGGCGTTGCGGGCGCAACATCCACCGCCATGCGGTTTGAAAATAGCGACGTATCGATCACCAACTCAAAGCTCATCGGTGCCTTGACCGGGTTCTGTGGAGCGCTTGTCGAGGCGCGTCAGAATACCCGGCTTGCCCTCACCAACGTAACGATGTTCGCCGATGGTCGGCCATGTCCGGTGGAGCCGGATTTGCCAGCGCTATTGGGCGTTTTTTCAGGCAGCCAGTTGAACATCGTGAACACACTGCTGTTTCGCCGTGCCTTCGGCAATCCGATCGATCCCGCCACACATGCGCCGGCGGTTACGGTTAGCGGCGCGACGATCACGCGCAGCGCCAATAACTTTGCCGATGATCCGGAGGCGCCGGCGATTCTGGGTGGAACCGCGACGGGAGATCCTGGCCTGTTATTAAACGGATATGCCTGTAATTTCACGCAATTTCCACCGGGTGATCCCGATTGTGATCCGGTGTTGGGTAGCCCGCTGATCGATGCCGGAGACAGCTTGCTCGCCGTCGATCCACGCACGGGCAACCCACTGGCCATCGATCTGCGGCGCAATCCGCGCATTAACGGCGCGGCAGTGGACATCGGTGCGCTGGAGCGCCAACAGGCGCCCGGTTCCATCACCATCGTCAAGCAGGCCACGCCTAAGGACGGTACGAACCTCAATTTCATTCTGGGCGGACCCGACATTGTCCAGCAGAACTTCACCCTGGACGACGCCGCACCGGATGACAACGATAGTATCGGGGCCAGCAAGACCATTGCTTCGTTGACGCCCGGCGCTTACCTGCTGTCCGAACAATCTGTCGCCGGCTGGCATTTGGAGAGCATCGTTTGCACCAGCGACCGGCCTGGCAGCGCGCTGGTGATCACCCTGCCCAGCGTCTCGATTACGCTGCGCGAAGCAGAGCGAGTGACCTGCACGTTCACCAACCAGAAGCAAGGCAGCTTGACGGTGGTCAAGAAAGCGCTGGGCGGGAACGACACCTTCAACTTCAGCAGTAATACGCTGATTCCCGATAGCTTCCCTCTCACGACCACGAATGGCGCAGCGCAGATCACCTACAACAATCTGGCACCGGGCCGCTACGACATCAGCGAAAATACGCTGCCCGCCGGTTGGAGCGCGGCTTCCGCCACCTGCGACAACGGTGACGATCCCAGCGCAATCGATGTCGTGCCAGGTGCGAACGTGACCTGTACCTTCGAGAACCGCAAACAGAACAACATCATCGTCGTCAAGCGCGCCATTGGTGGTGATAACGCATTTAATTTTACCGCCAGCACCAACCTTGCGGCGACAGGCGCTTTCAGCCTGACCACTGTGAATGGCGAAGCCGTGCAAGCCTTTGGCGGATTGGCGGCGGGTTCCTATAGCATCGCTGAAACCGCCTCGGCCGGCTGGACCGCCACCGTGGCCGATCCGGTCTGCAGCAACGGCAACAATGCCAGCAATATCAATCTTGCGTCTGGGCAAATCGTCGTCTGCGTATTCCTCAGCGTGATCCAGGACACGCTCGTGGTGGAAAAGAAAACCCTCGGCGGCGATGCAACATTCAATTTCACCAGCTCCAGCAACGCCATCGGTAACTTCAGTCTAACCACCATGAATGGCGAGGCTATCCGGGCGTTCAACAACCTGCCTTCCGGGCAATACAACGTGACGGAAGCAACTCCTCCCACCGGTTGGGATTTGACCGGTAATACCTGCTCCAGCGGCGTCACGCTGTCGCCGGGCGGCCTTGTAACCTGCACGTTCACCAACACCCAGCGCGGCGCCATCAACATTGTCAAACGCACAACGAGTGGTGATGGAACCTTCTCGTTCACCAGCGCCACCCTCGGCAACTTCAATCTCACCACCCGTGGTACGACCGCGACCCAACACTTCCCCAACTTACTCCCCGGCGCTTACAGCGTGAACGAAAATGCGCAAGCCGGTTGGGAACAGGGCGCGGCTACCTGTAGCGACGGCAGCAACCCCACGGCCATTCAACTCGATCCAGGCGAAACCGTTACCTGTACGTTCACCAGCGCTCAAGATGGGCAATTGGTCGTGGTCAAGAATACGGTAGGCGGCGACGCGACCTTCGCCTTTACCAGCACCGTGCCGGGACATTCCAGTTTTAACCTGGCGACCGTGAGCGGAACGGCGACCGCTACCTTCGCCAATGTCAAGCCGGGCGCCTATGCCTTGCAGGAGCAACCTTTGGCGGGTTGGGATTTGGTCAGCGCCCAATGCAGCAACGGCAACAATCCGGATGCCATTACCCTGGTCGCAGGTCAAACAATCACTTGCACCTTCATCAATGCTCGAAAAGGGACCGCTAACCAGCCGCCGGTCGCGAATGCCGACAGCTACACGACCCCGGAAGGCGTCCTACTGGACCTCCCCGCGCCCGGCGTCCTGGCCAACGACCGAGACCCCGACGGCAACCCGCTCAGCGCCATCCTGGTCGCTCCCTCCACGCAAGGCACGGTGCAACTGACCCCCAGCGGCGGCTTCACCTATCAGCCCACCGCGCTGACGGCACCCTGCACCAGCGACCGCACCGACGCTTTTACCTACTTTGCCAATGATGGCCTGGTCAACTCGACGACCCCGGCCACCGTGACCCTCACGATCCATTGCGTCAACCAAGCGCCGGTCGGGCGCCCCGACGCCTACTCGACTCCACAGGACACCGACTTGGTCGTCCCCGCGCCGGGCGTGTTGACCAATGACAGCGACCCGGACGGCAATCTCTTGCAGATGGCGCTGGTCACCGGTCCCGCCCATGGCGCACTGACCCCAGCCCTGGACGGCAGCTTCCGCTACCGTCCTGCTCCTGGCTTCAGTGGCGCGGACGCCTTTACCTACCAGGCCAGCGACGGCGCGCTGACCAGCACCCTGGTCACCGTCACCCTGACCGTCGTCCCGACCGTCACCCCGCCGGTGAACCCGCCGGTCACCCTTGCCACGGCCCGGCTGATCAACCTGTCCAGTCGCGGCTGGGCCGGCAGCGGCGACGCCCTGCTCATCGACGGCTTCATCCTCGGCGGCGGCGACACGCCCCGGCCAGTCATCGTGCGCGCCCTCGGTCCTGCCCTGGCCGACATCGGCCTGGCCGACCCCTTGGCCAACCCCCGCCTGCGCGTTACCACCGTCACCGGCGACCCGATCGCCGAAAACGACGATTGGCAACAGGCCCCCAACGCCGCCGAGCTGGAACGGCTCGGCTACGCCCCGGCCTACCCGCAAGAAGCCGCTCTGCTGCTTACCCTCAACCCGCACGTTCCCTACACCGTGCTGGTCGACGGCGCCGACGCCGCCACCGGCCTGGCCCTGGTGGAAATCCTCGACCCGGAGCGCACCGTAGCGGTCAACCCCCGCCTGATCAACCTCTCCGCACGCGGTTGGGTCGGGACGGGTGATGACCTTCTCATCGGCGGGTTGATCCTGGGCGGCGGCGACGCCCCCCGGCGCATCCTGGCGCGCGTCCTTGGCCCCACCCTGGTCAACGCCCCACTGGGCGACCCGCTGCTGGAGAACCCGCAACTCACCTTCACCACCCTGGACGGACAGGTCATCGCCGAAAACGACGACTGGGCGCAACAGCCGGACGCCGCCGCCATCGCCGCCACCGGCTTGGCCCCGCCCGATCCGCGGGAACCGGCCTTGTTGCTCACCCTGGAGCCCCACGTCCCCCACACCCTGCTGGTGCGCGGGGTCAACGGCGCCACCGGCTTGGCTTTGCTGGAAATCCTGGAAGTGCCCTAGTGCATCAGGGGATTCAATTTGTCGGACATTACCTGGGAAATCCTGAGAGAGTCTTGATCATGCGTTGGATGATGGGAAGTGGCTTTGGCCTGATGTTGCTGACCCTAGCGGGTTGCGGCTTTCAATTACGCGGCCAGGCGCAATTGCCGCCGGAAATGCGGGTGACTTACGTGCAAAGCACGTCAGGTCTTTCCCCACCCGGTTCCGTGAGCCGCAAACTTCCGTTGTTGCTGGCGAACAATGGCGTAACCATTACCCGCGATCCGGCCCAGGCGACCGCCACGCTGACCATCCTGCGCGAGGGTAGCGGTCGTCGCGTTGTGGCCGCCGACCGCTTCGGCATCGAGCGTCAGTATGTGATCGCCTACGATGTGACTTACCAGGTGACACTGGCCAATGGACAAACACTGATTCCCGCCGAGGCATTCAACGCCAATCGCACCGTGCTGTTCGATGAAAACCGGGTGCTGGGCTTTGAAGCCGCCCAGGAGTCTTTGGTCGACAGCATGGCTGAGGACCTGTCCTGGCAAATCGTCCGCCGCCTGCAAGCCGCTGCCGGTTCCTGAGATTCCCCTTGCGCCTGCCTCCCGACAAACTCGCCGCGCATTTGCGTAAAACGCTGGCGCGCATCTATCTGGTGTTCGGTGAGGAAATCCTGCTGGCCCAGGAAGCCGCCGACGCCATCCGCGCCGCTGCCCGCGAGCACGGCTATAGTGAACGGGAAGGTCTGACTGTGGAAACCGGTTTCGACTGGAACGCCCTGCAGCAACTGGCTTCCAGTCCCTCCCTGTTCGCCAATCGCCGATTGCTGGAATTGCGGATGAGCGACGCCAAGCCGGGCGATGCCGGTTCCAAGGCGCTCATCGCTTATGCAGCGCGGCCCGCCGAGGACGCCGTGCTGCTGGTCACCGTTGGCAAAGTCGATTGGCAAGCACAGAAAAGTCACTGGTTCGCGGCGCTGGACGAAACCGGGGTGGTCATACCCGCCCTGCCAGTCGATGCGCGCCAACTACCGGCCTGGATTGAACGTCGGTTACGCGATAAGGGTCTTCACCCCGCGCCTGAAGCCGTGACGCTGCTTAGCGAGCGAGTGGAGGGCAATTTACTGGCGGCGGCCCAGGAGATTGAGAAGCTGGCCCTGACAGTAAACGACCGGTCATTAACCGTCGAAACCATTCTGGCCGCCGTGGGAGACAGCGCCCGTTTCAGCATCTATGATTTTGTGGACGCCGCACTGCTGGGCGATGCAGAACGAGTAGTGCGCATTCTGGACGGCTTGCGCGGCGAAGGCATCGAACCGGTGCTGGTCAACTGGGCTTTGCATCGAGAAGTTCGTACTTTGCACAGTCTGGCTTTTGCCCGCGCTGGGGGGCAATCCCTGGAAGCGGCGCTGAACGCTAACAAAATCTGGGAAAAGCGCAAGCCACTGGTTCGCCAGGCTCTGCAACGCTTGACGTTGACCGATTGTCGACGCCTGTTGCGTGAGTGTTCACACATTGATCGCTGCATTAAGGGCGCAGAAATTGGCGCGCCCTGGGATGAATTGCTGACAGCAGGTTTGCGGCTGACCGGTCGGGAATTATTGCCCGGTGAAAAGTCCCTCTAAATGGGCATGAAATACACGCCAACGCGCGAAGCGGCGGCCATGAGGTTTTGCTTGATGAATGACATGAATCAGGATATGACGAGCGTCATAGAGGCCCAGATGACAGCGATTGGCCAACGCGCCCGCGCGGCTTCGCGCATCGTGGGGTGCGCGGAAACCCAGGCCAAGGACGCCGCTCTGCTGGCGATTGCCGAAGCCCTGGAAGCGGCTGAAACCACGTTGTTAACGGAGAATCGGCTGGATATGGAAGCAGGTCGCGCCGCCGGCCTAGAACCAGCGCTGCTGGATCGCCTGGAAATCACGCCCAAGGGCGTCAAGGCCATGGCTCAGGGGTTGCGAGAGATCGCCGCCCAAACCGATCCGGTTGGAGAAATCACCGATCTCAAATACCGTCCTTCCGGCATCCAAGTGGGGCGGATGCGCGTCCCGCTGGGCGTCATTGGCGTCATCTACGAATCCCGGCCCAACGTAACCGC
>JAGRHM010000615.1:6225-6364 GCA_020445005.1 Candidatus Competibacteraceae bacterium
CTGCATCCAGCAGGGGCTGGCGGTCGCCGGTCTACCGGCGGATGCCGTACAGGTCATCGATACCGCTGATCGCGCGGCGGTGGGAGCGCTGATCCGCATGGCCGAGTACGTGGATGTGATCGTGCCGCGCGGCGGCAAG
>JAGRHM010000616.1 GCA_020445005.1 Candidatus Competibacteraceae bacterium
TCGTCCAGACAAATGACGCGCGCTTTCTCGGCAAAGCGTTGGGCGACAATGCGCAAAGGTTCCTGTTGCTGTTTAAGCTGTTTGAGTTCACTGTGAACGGCGCGCATGAAACTGTGAAAGTGAATGCGTTGCTTGCGTTCAATCGGCAGCGCATCGACAAAAGTATCCACCAGATAGGTCTTGCCGCGACCGACGCCGCCCCACATATAGAGTCCGCGAACCACAGGGTTGCTACTGACAGCGGCGGGTTTATCGCGACCGGTTAACCGGCTTAGCAAGCCGCCCGCTTTCTTAGCAGGCGTTGGCTCCGGTTGAGCCATCAATTGATCATAGATTTTTTGCAGGTGCAAAATAGCCCGTTCCTGGGCAGGATCATGCTGGAAACCTTCCCTTTCCAGATCAAGACGATAACGTTCATAGGGCATGGCGGTACTCAAAAAAGGGTTTGTTTCTACTCTTCACGATTCGCTATTTACTACACGCTACACGTTATTCGCTACTTGCTAAAGGCTGGGTGCGGGAACAATCCGCCCTGCAGACTGACGTTGTGACAAATAACGGGACCAATCGCGATCTTTATCGCCAAACGCGAAAAAATCGGGGTTAATCAGGACAGGACGGGCGTTATAGCGCAGTGGCCGTAGTTGCATGTCGGTCATTTGCCCTCCAGCTTCCTCGATAATGATTTGCGCAGCGGCGGTATCCCATTCACCGGTCGGCCCGAAGCGCGGATAAAGATCGGCTTTCCCTTCGGCAATCAGGCATGATTTCAAGGCGCTACCCATGAACAGATGTCGATAGTCGCCCAGTTGTTTCAGGTAATCCTGCAAGCGACGGCTCCGATAGGAAGCCTCGCTGCTGGTCACGCGGGGAGGCTGGTGGCTGCTCTGTGCGACCTGAATGCGCCAGGCCGGTTTGCTGCTGCGGGGTTTTTTCCAAGCGCCGCCGCCGCGCCAGGCGTAGTAGCAGACGCCGTCGACGGGCGAGAGAACCAGTCCGAACACAGCCTCGTGTTGGTGAATCAGGGCAATGTTCACAGAGAACTGATCACTGCGCCGAATAAATTCGCGCGTGCCGTCAAGAGGATCGACCAGCCACAACCGTCCCCATTGGCTGCGTTCCGCGAAACTGATTTCGGAGGCTTCCTCGGACAGGATCGGAATCCAGGGAGTCAGGCGGATCAGTCCGCGCAGGATACAGTTATGGGCGGCAAGGTCGGCCTCGGTGACCGGACTTTGATCGGCTTTTTCCGTAATACTGAAGGAACCGGCATACACATCCAAAATACGGCGTCCCGCCTCCCGGGCGATGGCCTGAACCGGCTCCGCCAGGGCGGACAATTCGAGAGGAGGGACGTCGTTCATGACGTGAAAAACCTCGTGGGTCGTTATAATGGTGTGGAGTGCGTATCAACCATCAAATGCATTCACGCACTCATTCTACACAATATTCACCCCAAGCCGCTTGTCGGCGGAGTTTTTCCATGACTCATGACCTGCGGTTGCCATGGCCGGAAATTGACACGGTGCTGCTGGATATGGACGGCACGCTGCTGGACCTGCATTTCGACAACCATTTTTGGCGGGAATTGATTCCAGTACGCTACGCTGAACGTCACGGCTTGTCACTGGATCAGGCGCGCATCGAGATCAAGACGCGCACACAGGCGGTCGAAGGAACGCTCGACTGGTATTGTCTGGATTACTGGACGCGGGAACTGGCGCTGGACATTGTGGCTCTGAAACGCGAAATCGAGCACCTAATCGCGATCCATCCCTATGTTACAGAATTTCTGGACGCCTTGCACGTTGCCGGCAAGCGGATTCTCCTGGTCACCAATGCGCATCCGCACAGTCTGACGCTGAAGATGGAAAAAACCCGGTTATCCGGACACTTTGACGGCATGATCTGTGCCCATGATCTTGGACGGGTCAAGGAACAGCCGGAATTCTGGCCGCGATTACAAGCCATCGAGCCTTTCGATCCGGCAACGACTCTGTTGGTGGATGATAATGTATCCATTCTGTGCGCAGCGCGGGATTATGGCATCGGGCGCCTGGTAGCGGTGCTGCGGCCCGATTCCGCCGATCCGCTCCGGATACCGGACGGATTTCCGGCCATTTATGATTTTTCCGATTTGCTGCCTATCATGTAAGCGTTTACCTCCCCTTTAAAAAGGGGGGTCGGGGGGATTTCGCACGGGCGACGAATTGGGAGTAAGGAGGCCATCATGCGCGAACTGCAAGCAGGACAGAATCAACCGATCGGCGGTGGTCGGGTCGTGGTCGGCGTCAGCGGCGAACCGCGCGAGGATTTCGA
>JAGRHM010000617.1 GCA_020445005.1 Candidatus Competibacteraceae bacterium
TTACCCTCTGCGGTTGCCCGCGCATTATTGGAAGAATGTTGCCCCGACGCCGCCCATTGAGCTTCAGGAACCCGAATCATGGTTAATGCCGAACATTTCGTAATTTCCAATGAACACCGCCCCGCCAACGGCGAACGCCATCCCGATGCGCCCGAAACGCCCGAACCTTATATTGCTTCACCGGAGTTGCGGCGGGCGGTCAATCTGGCTATTTATCTGGAGCGGCCTTTATTAATAGAAGGCGAGGCCGGTTGCGGCAAGAGTCGGCTGGCGCGTCATGTGGCGTATGCATTGGGGCTGCCGCTGTATGAATGGCCGGTCCGCTCTACCAGCAAGGCGGAGGAGGGACTCTATACTTACGATGCTATTTTGCGCTTGCACGATGTGCATATTTGGGAAGTCGAAGCACGCGCCGCTGAGCATTCGGAGAAAGACCCCAAACAGGCGGGGAAAGCCCCCAAACAGGGTAAGCGCAATCCCGAACAGCCTATGGATTATGTAAGCTTTGGCGCGTTGGGCAAGGCCTTTAACATGGCGGATTGTTCATCGGTCGTGCTGATCGATGAGATCGACAAAGCCGACATTGATTTTCCCAACGATCTGCTCACGGTGCTGGAAAAACCCTGGGAATTCGATATACGCGAGACAGGCCAGTCGAAAATAAATGCAAAACATCCGCCTATCGTGATCATCACCAGCAACAAGGAGAAAGGGAATCTGCCCGCGCCGTTTCTGCGCCGCTGTGTGTATTTTTATATGCAATTCCCGGACGATCCGATCTTGCTGAAGAATATCGTCGATGCTCATTATAAAGACCCCAAAGAAGCGCCGGACGCCGAATTAACCAAAGCGGCAGCGACACGCTTTCTCAGCGTGCGGAGCAAAGGCGATTTGTATAAAAAACCGGGTACCAGCGAATTTCTCGACTGGATCGAAGCGTTGCGCCAGTTTGAGAAGATCAAACCAGCGCTGGCGCAGTTGCAGGATGATACGGCCAAACTGCCTTACCCCGAACTGCTGTTCAAACTGCGGGCCGATTGGGAGCGTTACGTCATTCAGTTATGAGCGATTACGATCCCAAAGCCGTCTTGCTGGAATTGTTTATTCGCTTGCGGCGCAACGGGTTTGAGTTAGGCATCGACGAGCTGCTGGCGGCCTATCAAGCGGTCGATGCTGGTTGGGGGACGGATAGCCCTGACGCCCTGCGCGAACTGGTTCAATTGCTGTGGTGTAATGCGCCGCAGGAGTCGCTGGAATTCGATCAGTTGTACGATGAATTACTCGCCACCGGTTTGCCGACGGCTAAGCCCGCCGCGCAATCCGAAATGCCTTCGCAATTACCCCCACCGCCGGCTGGATCGACACCCGGTAAACCGCCGTCAGCGCCTGTCCAACCGGCGCCCGAGCAGCAAGCGCCGCAACTGGCGGTGCTGCCGGTGCGAACGCCCACCCGACCACTATCCGACGAACCCAAACTGGAGTTGCGCGCCTATTGGCCGGTCTCGCGCCGCGACATGATCTACACGTGGCGCTATCTGCGCCGTCCGCTGCCGGACGGGCCGCGCGATCAGCTCAATGTGGATGCGACTGTGGAACAGGCCGCTCGCCAGGGCTATTTTCTGCAACCGGTGTATGACCGGCGCGAGCGCAATCATGCCCATCTGGTGCTGCTGATCGACCAGGGCGGATCAATGACGCCGTTTCACCGTTTTTCGCGCGATCTGATCGAAACAGCGTGTGATGAGAGCAGCATCGAGCGGGTCGATGTGGTGTATTTTCACAATGTACCGCCGGAGAGTATCTATCAAGATCCGCATCTGATGCAGCCGCAGCCGCTGACAAAGCTGCTGGCCGAGTGCAACCCCGACAGCAGCCTGTTGTTCGTCAGCGACGCTGGCGCGGCGCGCGGCCATCGGCGTCTGGCACGGATTCGGGCCACAGCGGAATGTCTGGCGCGGCTAAAACGGGTGAGCAGTTTTATTGCCTGGTTGAACCCGATGCCAGCCCCGCGCTGGGACGGGACCTCGGCGCAGTTCATTGCCGGTCTGGTGCCGATGTTTCAGATGGACCCCGACGGTTTCAGCAACGCGGTTGATTGTCTGCGCGGGCAGTTAGCGCAGCGCTAAAACCATGACCACTGAATCCGAGCAGTTCG
>JAGRHM010000618.1 GCA_020445005.1 Candidatus Competibacteraceae bacterium
CGGGAGCGGAATATGACGAATCCTGCTGGCGATCGCTGCTCAAGTATTTCGAGCAACAATTGGGTGCGTTAAATCCGCTCTATCAGCGTTATCGTAGTCAGGAATTGCTGAAACCGCCGCGGCTGCGGCTGATGCGCCCGGGTTGGTTGGAAGCCTTATTGCATGGAGGAGGGTATCAGGCTAAGCCGAAAATCGTCGGTTATCAGCTTGCGGAAGTAGAGTATGCCGGGCGCTTGATCGAGTGGGTCGATTGAGAACCGGGCGTTTCAGGGAAAAAAGTCGATGCTGACCTTGCTCAGGACCTTCCGGGAGCGCAACTATGCCCTTTTTTTCACCGGGCAGGGGCTTTCCTTAATTGGCTACTGGATTCAGAGCACAACCTTTAACTGGCTGCTTTACCAGATGACCGATTCTGCGCTCTGGCTCGGCTATTTCAGCGCCGCCATCAATCTGCCCGTTCTTTTGCTCTTACCGCTGGCGGGTTCGCTGGTGGATCGTTTTGATCGACAGCGCTTGTTGCTGGCGCTGCAAGGGTTGTTCATGTTCCAGGCCTTGGCGTTGGCGATATTGACGCATTTTGATTTATTAACCCTGAAGCTCATCGTCGCCATGGGCTGTCTGCAAAGCATTCTGACTGCGTTCGATGGTCCAGCGCGCCAGGCGTTCGTTCCCCGACTGGTCGCGAACCGGGAGCATCTTCCGGCCGCTATTTCATTAAATTCGATGCTGTTCAATACCTCCCGCGCGATTGGGCCACCGGTCGCCGGCTGGATCATGGCGCAAACCGGCCCCGCGCCCTGTTTTTTGCTCAATGCGCTCAGTTATCTGTGCATCATCAGCGCCTTGTTGCTCATGCGACTGAGCGCGCCGCCTATTTCGATCAACTCAGCGCGACGTCAAGGCGTTGTGGACAACCTGCGCTTGATTCTCAGCGCGCCGCCGTTGCGCTATCTGATCCTGTCCTATCTATCGGTCGCGGTCGCTACCATGTCGGTTTATGTATTGTTGCCGATCTGGGCGCGCGAGGTGCTTGGGGCGGGGCCGCAGGGCCTGGGCTGGTTGATGGGCGGGATCGGCGCAGGCGCATTGATCGGCGCCGCCATCGTTGGGACCCATCGCCAGCCGGCCCGGTTGTGGCCCTTATTTCGCCAAACCGCCTGCTTGTTAGGCTTGGCGCTCATCCTGCTGTCGCAAACCGAAGGGGTAGGGCCGGCGCTGCTGGTGACCGTATTGCTGGGCTTGGCGTACATTGCTCAGGGCGTTGCCGCGAATACTTTGTTGCAACTGAGTATCGATGACGAGCATCGCGCCGGCGTTATGGCGTTTTATCTACTGGCAGCCTTCGGTTCGATTCCGGTCGGTAATCTGCTCGGCGGTTGGCTGGGGGAATGGCAGGGACCCCACGGCGCGGCGCTGGTCAGCGGCATCGCCGTGTTGGTTATTACCGGATTATTCTGGTCCACCAGCAACCGGGTGATCGCGCAGGCGGCGGCTCTCGCCGCCCATCCCTCTCCGGCCAGTGGGCGAAGCGAGTAAAGACATCAGGGCTAATCAAACAGCCCGGCCACCGACAGATAGCGTTCGCCGGTATCGTAGCAGAA
>JAGRHM010000619.1 GCA_020445005.1 Candidatus Competibacteraceae bacterium
GTCGGCGAGCGAAGTCATGACTTGTGAGCCACTCCAGGAATAAGGTATTGTCCCAAGGCGCTGGGGTTACTGCATTGGACGCCAGTGCAGTGTCATGTTTTATTCTTAATCACGCCACAACTATAACCCTATCCCGGCGAGTCTGCGAACTTATACCCAACACCGATAGGCAGGAGTCCGCTTGTCCCCCCACCATCGCCGCGCCCTGACCCTGAGCATGGGTTTCGCCGCCCTGTTGTATCTGGGTTTTGTGCTGGTTGCCGACCGGGAAGCGGTGTTCGCGGCCTTGCAGCGCGCCAGTTTAACCATGCTGCTGGGCATTTTCGCCCTGTCGTTGCTGAATTACCTGTTGCGGTTCTGGCGCTGGCAACGCTATGTCGCCGCCTTTGACCATGCCTTGCCGATCCGGCGGCATTTTCTGTATTACCTAGCGGGTTTTACGTTGACGGTCACGCCGGGCAAAGCCGGCGAGGCAGTGCGGTCGTTATACCTGCATCAGCATGGCGTAACGTATGCGCAGAGCCTGGCGGCGCTGTTTGTGGAACGCCTGCTGGATGTGCTGGCGATGAGTCTGCTGGCGTTACTGATTCTGCTAGCCCGACCGGATTATGCTTGGCTGGTGGCGGTGGCCTGGATCTTCACCTTGGGATTGGGTGGGCTGGTCACGCGCCCCTGGTTGCCGGGGAAGCTGCGGGGCTGGGGACGCAATCATCGCTATGGCCATCAATTCGAGCGGCTGGCCCGCCTGCTGGATGCGGCGGCGACGCTGTTGCGACCCGGTTCTCTACTATTTGGGTTGAGTTTGGGCGTTTTGTCCTGGGGGCTGGAGGGATCGGCCTTGTATTGGATTGCGCAGGATATCGGGGCCGGGATCAATCTGGCGACGGGTCTGGGCGTCTATGCTATCGCGGTACTGGCCGGGGCGTTGTCGTTTTTGCCGGGTGGGCTGGGGGGAACCGAAGCGGTGATGGGATTGTTGCTGGTGGCCTTCGGCGCGGATGCGGCGTCAGCGGTCGCCATTACCCTGCTCTGCCGGATTGCGACGCTCTGGTTTGCCGTGGCGCTAGGTGGGGTGGCGGTGGGGGCGTTGGGTATTAACAGACTGTAATAAACGATTCTCTCTGATCTTCACTGATCCAACCACCCTGGCGCTACGCGCCACCCCTCATTGAAAAGGAGGGGAAAATAGCTTGCAGGATCAAGACCCGGATTGATCAGTTCACTGGACAGTCCGTACTCAACCACTCACAGAGTGGGAGGCGTTTATTCGATTTGCCCTGGTTCAAGCCCGAGCATCGCCTGCAACAGCGCTTCAGCCGCTGGCGGCGCGAGCGGTCGGGACAGGTAGTAACCCTGACCATAGTGGCAACCCTGCGCTTTCAGACAGTCCCATTGCTCGGCGGTTTCGATTCCTTCCGCAATCGTCTGAATCCGCATTTCCTTTGCCAGAGCAACCAGCGTCTTGATCAATCCAGGTGGTTCGTGACTGGCGGTGATCCTGGAGACAAACGATCGATCGATTTTGATCGCATCGACCTGAAAAGTATCGAGATAGCTCAATGAAGAATAACCCGTGCCAAAGTCATCCATGTGGATTTCAAAACCCAGGTTCCTCAGTTGCTTAAGCATGGCGGCGGCATCCTCCGTATCTTTAATCAGCGCGGTTTCCGTGACTTCGATGGCCAGCGCCGAGGCTGGCAAGCCGGTATCGGCTAGGATCGCCGTCGCACGCTGTACGAACAGCGCATGCTGAAATTGCCGGGCTGACAGGTTCACGCTGATTTTGAGAGATGCGGCGGACGGATAACAGCGCCGCCAATCCGCCAACTGGCGACACGCCTCTTCCAGTATCCAGAGACCCAGCGGCACAATCAATCCGGTATTTTCCAACGTCGCCATAAATTCACCCGGCGCGAGTAAGCCGCGTTCTGGATGCTGCCAGCGCAATAATGCTTCAAAACCATGAATTTCTTCAGAAATCATCGACACAATTGGCTGATACCAAAGCCGAAATTCACTGACTTCCAGCGCCCGTTTCAGCTCGGTTTCCAACATCAATTGCCGCATAATCTGGTCACGCATGCCAATATCAAACAGTTCATAGCGCGCCTTGCCCAACGCCTTGGCGCGATACATGGCGATATCGGCGTCCCGCAGGAGTTGCTCCGGCGTCTCATAGGCCGGCGAACCCAGGGTAATCCCGATACTGGCGGAAATCGTGATCGTCTGTTGTTCCTGAAGAACCCGCGGCAAGGCCAAGACTCCGAGCAGGCGGTCGGCGGTCTGCAGGGCGTCCCGGACATCATTGAGATCCTCGAGCAGCAGCACGAATTCATCGCCCCCCAGACGGGCCAGGGTATCGATAGCGCGGATGTTGCGGCGCAGGCACTGGGTGACTGCAATCAAGAGCGCATCCCCTGCGCTGTGACCCTGCGTATCGTTGATAAGTTTAAAGTGGTCCAAATCGAGAAATAGGACGGCGTACATCCGGTCGGAAAACCGCTTATGGCGCTCAATGGCCTGACGCAGGTAGTCTATGAAAGCGGTGCGATTGGGCAACCCAGTCAACGTATCGTGCAGGGCCTGGTGCCGAAGTTGCTCTTCACTCTGTTTGCGGCGGTCTATGTCGGTGCTGGACCCAGCCATGCGATAGGGCGAGTCGTTACCATCACGCACCGCCAAGCCGCGACTGAGCACCCAGAAATAGTGTTGATCCTTGTGCAACAACCGGTGTTCGCATTCAAAGTAGGGTGCATGACGGTCCAAGTGAGCGGTGAGCGCGTCCTGCATGTGGCATCGGTCAGCGGGATGGATGCGCGATAGCCATTCGATGGGATCGTTGCCCAAATCATTTTCCGTATAGCCCAGCATTTCCTTGAAGCGTGGCGATAGATACAATTGCTGGCGTCGCAAATCCCAGTCCCATAAACCGTCGTTCGCCCCGTGCACGGCGAGACTATAGCGCTCCTCGCTTTCCCGCAGCGCTTGCTCGGCAGTGCGCTGCGCCTGCAAGTTTTCCATAAAAAGATTAAACCAGCGCGTCAATTCACCGATTTCGTCCTGGCTGTTCACCACGAGGCGGGTATTAAGGTCCAGACGTTCATCCCGCAGGCGCTTAAAACCGTCGATAACGGCTTGAACAGGCTTTACAACGTGCCGGGAATACAGAGTGGCTACCAAAGCCACCATGCCAAAGCAAACCAGCAGAATGAGCGCGGTGACCCGCTGGATCGGGGCGGCTCCGGCGGCCAGAGTGCGATCAGGGATGAAGCTCTCCAGATACCAGCCGTTTTGCGGTACTGCTACATGGCTGATCGTATAAG
>JAGRHM010000620.1:0-1738 GCA_020445005.1 Candidatus Competibacteraceae bacterium
GGTTGGTCGATTATCAATGAAGTCCCCACCTTGATGGAAACGATTGAACACACCAAAGCCACCGCCCTGCTGGGACTCAGTGGCCAGGCCGGTTCGTTCAATCATCCGATCGTGCAGACCATGGCGCGCAATACCGCCCGCCCCATCATCTTTCCGCTGTCCAATCCAACCTCGGCCTGCGAAGCGTTGCCCCAGGATATTCTGGAATGGAGCGAAGGCCGAGCCATCGTCGCTACCGGCAGTCCGTTTCCCGATGTCGTCCGCGAAGGTCAGACGCATCACATTGGTCAAGGCAATAACGCTTTCATCTTCCCCGGTCTGGGCTTGGGGGCCATTCTGGCCGAATGCCGGGAGATTACGGACAACATGGTGCTGGAAGCTGCCTACGCGCTGGCTGAGTACACCGCGGCCACTCACTTGCAGGCCGGCCGGGTCTATCCACCGGTAGGGCAATTGCGGGAAGTGAGTATCCGGGTCGGCGTGCGGGTCATCGAGCAGGCGTTGCGCGAGGGCGTCGCCGACAAAACCGATCTAGCGGGACGCGATCTGGACGCCTACCTGCGCTCGCGCTTCTGGAAACCGCGCTATTTGCCGATCGTGCGCGGCGATCACACCGCGATGATCGATCATCCAGGCTATTGACGCCCCTCTGCTCCAATCTCCCTCCCGCAAGCAGGCGAGGGGAGCTAACCTACTGCACCGATACCCCGAAACCGGACCGCTCGATCTGGCTAGGGGTCACCAGCGGGATGGAGCTTTCATAAGTTCGCCGCAACCGCCGACTCACCCGCGCCTCCAGCACCGCCGATCCCGACGCAGCATTGCGCACGACGAAACTCAGGGTAATTCCCGTGGTGCGATAGACTTGCATCGCCGCATTCAGCAGACTGCCACGGTTCACCGTTTGTCCGACATAGCGACTCAACACCCGTTGCACCTCGCCGCGATCTACGCCCGTGATCGAACCGTCGATCTGGACCGAGCCAATCGACCAAGCGCCCGTCCGGGGAGGCGGCATCGGAGTCAGCGGCGGCGGGGTGGGCGAGGGCGCTACAGCGATCCGCTCCAAACTGACCAACTCAATCACATCACGATCGGTAATGCGCACCGTAACCTGTTTGGTTTCGTAACCCCTCCGGCTGACCTCCACTGTGTACTGACCCGGCAGCAAGCGCACGCCAGGGCGGTAGTTAAAAGAGGAATTGACCAGCCGCACCCGGGCTCTTGACGGATCGGTTCGCACTGTCAGCCGGTAGGTCGTCGGTTCCGGGGGTGGAACCGGCGCGACTGGCTCAGGCTCCTTGAGCAGCGTGACTGGCAAGGTCACATCCGCATTCGCAACACGGACGTTGACTCGTTGCGTTTGGTAACCAGAGCGGGAAACCTCAACCGTATAACTACCCGGGTTCAACTCGATCCCTGGTCTATAGCGGGGTCTGACGCCAAGCAACCGAATCTGCGCATCCGCAGGATCAGGCCGTACCGTGAGTCGATAGGATGGCTCCGGCTCCGGCTCCGGCTGCTTAATCAGGGTCACTGGCAAGGTCACGTCTGCATTAGCGACGCGCACCGTCAGCGTCTGGGTTTCGTAGCCCGATCGGGAAATCTCTACGATATAGCTGCCCGGCTCCAAAGCGATGCCGGGTTGATAACGGGGTTGAATATTCAGGATGCGGATTTGCGCATTGGACGGGTTGGGGCGAACCGTCAGTCGATAGAGCGTGGGCTTTTCCGGTTC
>JAGRHM010000620.1:1847-3184 GCA_020445005.1 Candidatus Competibacteraceae bacterium
CTCACCTCGACCGTGTACTCGCCCGGCGGTAATTCTACGCCTGGTTGATAGGGGGTCTTCACATTCAACAGGCGAATCGTTGCCTGGGCAGGATCGGTCCGCACCGTCAGATGATATTGCTCCGGCGGCGGGGGCGGCGGCTGTTTTTCCAGCCTCACCGGCACGATCAGGTCGCTATTGGCAATTTGTACGGGCACCTTGCGCGAGATATAGCCATCGCGGGCAACCTCGATCTCATAGTCGCCTGGGGCTAGTTGCATACCGGGCTGATAGGCTCCTGGAACGCCTACTAACCGAACGGTTGCGTCTGCGGGTTCCGGACGCACTGTTAAACCGTGCCTGGTTTTTTCCAGCTCGATATTAACCGCCACATCCTGGTCATCGATAATGATCGTTTTCCGGCTCGCGCTGTATCCTGCCTGACCGACTTCAATTTCATAATTTCCCGGCGGTAACCGCACCCCGGGCTGATAGGGAATCGGACTGTTTAGTAAGCGAATGCTGGCGTCGACCGGTTGCGCCTTGATCGTCAACCGGTAGGTTTTCGGGGGTTCCGGCGGCGTTGTGATCATCGCCGCCAGTTCGTTGACCTTGATCTGAATGGTGTCGATGTCGCGGCCCTGAATCTGACCGCTGCGCAACAGAGAAGCCGTCCGGGTATCGATCAATCGCGCCGTGACTGTGATCAGATCTCCAAGTTTATTGACCGCGCCAGTGACTATCGCATCCACACCATAGCGTCGGCCCAGTTCAGCCGCGGTTTTCGGATCCAGCAATCCGGTGGAGCCCAGCTCTTGCTCTTTGGCGATTTTGGCCGCCGCTGACAGGGCCAAGCGGTCCTTAAGGGTAAAGCGTCCGGTATTAGCAAGCGCCGACATCATTAAGTCGGCAATGATAGCGCCCGCCTGTTCATGCAAATCGCCTCGCACGCTGAACTCGATCACGGTAGCGGTCATACGCGCCTCGGGCGTCCCAGAAGCCGCTTGCGCCAGATGGGTAGGTAGCCACCCAGCTAACACCCACACCAGCATTAGTCCTTTCAACAGGATCTTGCTCATGGCGCTTCCTCGGTCACTCTTCCCCAACTAGGGTTCCAACACCAGGCGAAATCCGATATCGGATCGCCATTTCCCATATTCCGGCGCGGCTGGAAATCGATAGGCGAATCGCACCAGTCCTGGATAGTCGGACCAGGAGCCTCCCCGCAGCACACGACGCCCAGTCGATGAAGCGCCGCCCTCGGCGCAGCGAGTCTCACCCCCGGCATAATCGCTGTCATATTCAGAACAGGTCCATTCCGCGACGTTGCCGAGCATGTCGTACAGGCCAAACGCATT
>JAGRHM010000621.1:0-1309 GCA_020445005.1 Candidatus Competibacteraceae bacterium
GTGGAGCGCGGTTCGGTGGTTTCAATGGGCGTTTATATCGGGCAAAGCACCAAAATTTATAACCGGCTGACTGGTGAAGTGAGTTATGGACGCATTCCGGCCGGATCAGTGGTCGTGCCTGGCGCATTACCCGCCGCCGATGGCAGTCATAGCCTGTACTGCGCGGTGATTATCAAGCAGGTGGATGAGAAAACCCGCTCCCGGGTGAGCATCAACGAATTGCTGCGGGACTAAGACGCGCTGGAGTAACACAATGATTCGAGCGCCGCCACTACCTGACGCGGCTCCAGTTTGCCCTTGAAAAAGATGACCGGACCGGGAATGTCGCGGAAATCATCCGCGCCCGCGTTCAGCCGCTCCGAAACGGCCACAATCAGATTGGGCATGGCGGCCCGGCGCAACTTATCCAGCTTGCGGCGTAAGTAATCAGGATGCCAGAAGCCCATAATTTCAATATGAACCACTCGACCATCGGCATGGCGCAAGGCGAAATCGGGCACAAACACCGTCCCCTTTAAATCCACGATTTCCACTTCCCGCTCCAGGGTCCATGGCGTACCCAGTTTCTCCCAGCGCCGCGCAAAACTCTCCTCCAACAAGCTGTCGTAGGCTGGCGGCGGAGCCGTCAGGGGTTTGAGCGGTGATTGGGAATCCAGCCGGTAACTCAATTCCTGCCCCTCCCGTTGCACGACCGCTTCCAGTTGCCAGCGACTCACCCGCAGCAAAGCCGGCAGAAATACCGCCATTTGCAAGCCATATTTACGAGTTTGCTTGAATAAACTGGCGGGACCGTCCACATAAATCTGGTAACCGTCATCCAGGTTACCTTCAATGACGTACATCAATCCGTGAAATTTGAGATGCTGGAACAATCGACGGTACTCACCCGGAACATTGCGATGGGCGATCAGGCGCAGATAGAGCGCTGAGTACAGCAAGCCCTGGGCCTGGGCCAGATTATAGCGGTCGATCAGCCGTTCAGGAGTGAAGTCCGGCAGTACGCTTAATAGATGATTTTCCGGCAAATCGGCATACAATGCTTCACGCAGGGTTTCGGCTTCCAATTGATAGCGCGGCGCAACCGCTTCCAGAACCTCCTGGGCCTGGGATTCGCCAAAGCTGCCCTGTTCAGCAGCTCGGGTGAACACTTCACGCCGCAACGCTTCCGGTTCCGTTTCACCCGTGGCCAGGGTGAATTCTGCAGCATTGAGCGCCAAGTGGGCAAAACCGCGCACGACGCGGTAATCGGGCGAGTCGCCTTCCAGCGCCCGTAACGCCACCTGTAACTCGCCGCGTGGACGGTGTTGAT
>JAGRHM010000621.1:1336-1549 GCA_020445005.1 Candidatus Competibacteraceae bacterium
TCCGCCCAGAGGTGTTGATCAGCGCGTAGAAAGCGCGGATAAAGCTGAGCGCCGCGCTTGTACGAGAAAAGAAGGGGGGTAGGCAGCATTTTTATCCCCTCATCCACAACGATCTTGCATGATCGGTTCTGTCATTCAGTTCCATGTGATGTATATTTGCATGACTTAACATGACCCGTCCAACATCAGGAGCATGCGCCATGAAACCTTACC
>JAGRHM010000622.1 GCA_020445005.1 Candidatus Competibacteraceae bacterium
CGCAAGGTTCGCAGGATCAACATCTTCACGATAAAAAGGAGTCTTCGGTTCATTGACTTCTCCGTTAAAAAATCAGCGATTGGTCCAGATGAAGGATAATCTATCGTCTCAAGGCTGATAAACTTTATAAGCTTTATTAAAATAGACTGTAATCGCATTCATTTTATTTTCCTCATTCGCCGGCAGGCACAGGGGGAGAAAATGTCGCCACGTAACCCTATCCTGATCGTTGACGACCAACGGGATAACTTGCTTGTTCTGGAAGATTTGCTGGGCGCTACCTACGAGGTCCATGAAGCGAGGACAGGCCAGGAAGCCCTGGAGTATCTGGCAAGAGGAGGCGCTGCTGACCTGATCCTGCTCGATGTCGTCATGCCGAATCTGGACGGCTTCGAGGTCTGTCGTCGCCTCAAAGCGGACCCGGCGACCCGGGAGATTCCGGTCGTTTTCCTGACCGCACTGGACAACATCGAAGCAGAAGAGCTGGGCTTGTCTCTGGGTGCGGAAGACTTCATCCACAAGCCGTTTTCGCCGCCGATTGTGCTCGCGCGGGTGCGCAACCACCTGAAGTTGCGCCGCGCCAATCGACTATTGCGAAAACGCGGTGAAGACCTGGAGCGGCAAGTCGCGGAGCGCACCGCAACCTTGCAGGCCACCAACCAGCAACTCTGCCAGGAAATCGACCAGCGTAAACAGACTGAAGAGGCTCTACGCCAGAGTGAGGCTCGCTTTCAAGGACTCTTGTCCACGGCGTCGGATTGGTATTGGGAACAGGACGACCAGTTTCGGTTCACCTTTCTTTCCATCGGCTTGACGCAAACCGCGGCTTCGCAAGACTTGTTTATGGGCAAGACCTGCTGGGAGTTGCCCGTCGATCTGGAGTCCACTGACTGGGCGGCGCATCGTGCCTTGCTGGAAGCGCATCAACCGTTTCGGGATCTTGAATACCAAATCGAGAAAACGCCTGGCGATAAGCGCTGGTTTAAAGTCAACGGTCAACCGCTGTTCGACGCAGCGGGACAGTTTATCGGTTATCGCGGGACGGGACGGGATTTTACGGCGCAGAAGCGCGCAGAAGCCGAGCGAGAAACCCTGTACCAGACACTGGCGGAGACCAACGCCAAGCTCAATGCCGAAATTGAGCAGCGTCAGCAAATGGAAATGGAACTGCATCTGGCGCAGAAGCTGGAGGCGGTGGGGCGACTGGCGGCAGGGATCGCACACGAGATTAATACGCCGATCCAGTATGTCGGCGACAGCGTACATTTTCTCCAGACGGCCTTTGAAGACTTGCAAGCGCTGCTAGACCGCTACCGGGAAGGGGGCGAAGCGCTGGTGCGCTATCCAGAACAGGCCACGCTGGTCGCCGCCATCCGGGAAGCTGAGGAACTGGCCGATCTGGAGTACCTGCGGGAAAATGTGCCGCCAGCCTTCGAGCGCACCCTGGCGGGGATCGGCCACGTAGCGAATATCGTGCGAGCCATGAAGGAATTTGCCCACCCTGACCAGCGGGACAAGACGCTGGCCGACCTGAACAAGGCGCTCCTCAATACGCTGATGGTGGCGCGCAATGAATACAAGTACGTCGCTGATGCGGAAACTCACCTCGGCGAACTGCCGTCCGTGTCGCGCTACCCCAGCGACCTCAATCAGGTGTTTCTTAACCTGGTGGTCAATGCCGGCCACGCCATTGCCGAAGTAGTGGGCGACGGGCCGGAGCGGGGCCGGATCACCGTCTCGACCCGCCTGGACGGCGATTGGGCAGAGGTCGCTATCGCCGACACCGGCGGCGGTATTCCAGAAGCGATTCGCAACCGGGTGTACGACCCGTTTTTTACCACCAAAGAGGTGGGGCGGGGAACAGGACAGGGTTTGGCGATCGCCCGCTCCATCGTCGTGGACAAGCATAAAGGCACCCTGCATTTCGACAGTGTCCCCGGCCAGGGCACGACCTTCTACATCCGCCTCCCTATTGATTGACGGCAAGGAGCGTTGATATGAAAAGTATCCTGTTCGTAGACGACGAACCCAATATCCTGGAAGGATTACGCAATTTGCTGCGTCGCTACCGCCGCAAATGGGACATGGCCTTTGCAGCCGGCGGACCGGCGGCGCTGGAATTGCTGAAAACCCAAAGTTTCGATGTCATCGTTTCCGACATGCGCATGCCAGAAGTCGATGGCGCCGCATTGCTAACGCATGTGCAAAACCAGTATCCCCGCACGGTGCGGATCGTTCTGTCGGGTCACACGGAGCTGGAAACGGCGCTGCAAGCCATTCCGGTCGCGCATCAGTTTCTCAACAAGCCTTGCGATGCGGCCGAACTGGAAAACGTGGTCGAGCGCGCCTGTACCCTGCAATCTCTGGTCGAAGACCCGAAAATTCGCCGCGTCATCGGGGGCATCCAGCAGTTGCCAGCCCTGCCCCGCGTCTATCATCGGCTCATGCAGGCCCTGGCCAGCGAATGCACCCAGGCTGATGACGTAGCCGCCCTGCTCCAGCAGGACATGGCGATTTGCGCCAAGCTGCTGCAAGTGGTCAACTCCGCCTTCTTTCGAGCCGCCCGGCGGGTTACCAGCATTGAGGAGGCCGTGCGCTATCTGGGATTTACCATGGTGCGCAATCTGGTGCTGACCATCGAAGTATTTCAGGTTGGCCAACAATCTGCCGTCTTTTCATTCGATGCCTTGCAGCAGCACTCGCTGCGCGTCGCCGGTCTCGCCCGCGAACTCGTCGCCGACCCGCGTTACGCCGACGATGCCTTTATGGCCGGTATGCTGCACGATATTGGCAAGTTGGTGCTGGCTTTACAGCTCCCGGACAAATTTCAACAAATCTGCGAACAAACGCGCCGGAGCCAGCGGCCGTTGTGGCAAATGGAACAGGAGTCGCTCGGCGTTTCGCACGCTCAAATCGGCGCTTATTTACTTGGCTTGTGGGGGTTGCCTTATCCGATCATCGAAGCCGCCGCCTATCATCATCTGCCACATGCCGTACCACCGTACCAGTTCGACGTGCTGGCGGCGGTCTACGTAGCCAACGGTTTGGTGCATGAAACCTCAGTTGCCAATAGTTGGCCTTTGGAGCCTTGGGATACCGGATACCTGGACACACTGGGCGTACTCGACAAGCTGGAAAGCTGGCGGGCGCTGGCCAAAGCCCAGGTCGATGCATTGACCGGGAGTGACCAGGATGACTGAGCGTCCAAAGATCCTGTGCGTCGACGACGAACCCAATGTGTTGGAAGGCTTAAAATTGCACTTGCGCCGTCATTACACTGTTCACACCGCTACCGGCGGCCCACTAGCGCTGGAGTGTTTGGAGCGGGAAGGTCCTTTTGCCGTGGTCTTGTCGGACATGCGGATGCCGGGGATGGATGGCGCGACCTTGCTGGGCCAAATCCGTCGGCGCAGTCCCGACACCACACGGATGTTGTTGACCGGTCACGCTGATCTCGACTCGGCCATTGCGGCCGTTAATGAAGGTCAGTTATTCCGTTTTCTGCTCAAACCCTGCCCGCCGCCGACATTACTCCAGGCGTTCGAGGCCGGCATTGCTCAATACCGGCTGCTCACTGCCGAGCGGGTGCTGTTGGAGCAAACGCTGCGGGGCGTCATTCAGACGCTGACCAACATTCTGGCCCTCACTCACCCGGTCGCCTTTGGCCGCGCCAACCGCCTCAAACGCCATGCAGTGGACCTGGCCAGGCAAATCGGCATTCACCAGGATTTATGGCCGTTGGAAGTGGCGGCCATGCTGTCGCAAATCGGCTGTATCATCCTGCCGGATGAGACGCTGGAGAAACTGTATCAGGGCGGAGTTCCCGGCGAGAAAGAGCGGGCCATGCTGGAGCGGGTGCCTACAGTCACCGAGCAGCTCCTGGGCAACATCCCCCGCCTGGAAGCGGTGCTGTCCATTCTCGGTAATCGGGACAAACTCTATCGGTTCGATCCGGCCAAGCTCGACGCTGTTCACGTCGGTGGACCGATCCTGAAACTCGTCGGCGATTTCGACACCTTGATCAACCAGGGAAATTCGGCGGAACTGGCGCTTGATACCTTGCGGAGCCGGTCTGGGCGCTATGATCCAACCCTGCTTGATGCCTTCGCCGCCATACGTAGTCCGACCGGCCAGCGGCGCGCGATCAAGGAAGTCGCCATTTTGGCGCTCCAAATAGGCATGATATTTGCTGAAGACGTGCGCGCCAAGACCGGCGTCCTGCTGGTTACGCGCGGGCATGAAGTGACGCCGGGATTGTTGGAGCGCCTCCACAATTTGCAGGGTGTGGAAACTTTGCCGCCGGTAAAAGTGGTCATGGCGACTGCTGCTGCGGACGCTGCGGACGGTTGATAGCTCCTCCTGCCGCGTCTGAGTTTGCGTGGATCATAAATTACCACGATCATAAATCCGTCCCTCTCGCACGCAACCCGGTCAGGTAGGCATCGATAATAGCCGAGGCGTACTCAGCGAGTGGAAACAGACTGGGTTCCAGCGTCCAATTGACCATTAATCCGTCGACCAGGGCCATCACCCCGACCGCCGCCTGGTGAGGACAGAGCGTTGTCGGCAACCGATCCTGTTCCTGGGCATAACGCATGGCTTCCTCCAACAGGGCAATAAACCGGCGTCCGCATTCCAGATGGCTATCGCGGATAGCAGCCATTTCATCCACGTATTCGCATTTGTGCCAAGCGATTTCCAGAACTCGCTGATACTGAGGATTACAGGCTAACCGTTGCAGAAAGCCCACTGCCAGCTCGCGGATAAAGTGGAGTGGGTCATTTTGCCGCTGCATATCCGCCTGGCCACGCGCTTCCTCCGGATCGAACACTCGGCGGATCATGGCGTCGTATAAATCCGCCTTGTTGCGGAAATGCCAATAGATCGCACCTCGCGTCACCCCGGCTTCAGTAGCGACCTGATTCAGAGAGGTGCGGGAAACGCCCTGGTGTTGAAATACCTGTTCAGCGGCATCCAGAATCCGGTGACGGGTTTCCTGGGCTTCTTCCTTGGTCTTTCTGACCATATTTATACCTTCCTCCCTGCCATTGCAGGAGATTTTCAAGCAATGCCTCTTTGGTACCGATTGGTGGATTGCGCATCGCTATTTACATACATTCACGAACGTATGTATCATACGCAATGATGGCGTGTACCTCAATCCTGGCTCCGCACACATGGAAAATCCATTCGCATGATTAAGAAAATCCTTCTGACCTTTGTCGGTCTATTGCTGGTAGCCGGAGCGCTGGCCGGTCTGAAAATCTGGCAATTCCAAACCATGTTCGCTGCCGAGGCCAATTCTGCGCAGCCACCCGCGACCATCACGACTGCTGTTGTCCAGCAGAATTCCTGGCAACCGACCCTGAATGCTGTCGGTTCAGTGGTGGCTGTGCAAGGAGTCACAGTCAGCGCCGAAGTTGCCGGCATGGTCAAGCGGATCGTCTTCGAGTCGGGAGCGAACGTGCGCGCCGGGCAACTGCTGGTGGAACTGGACGATGCCGTGGAACAGGCCCAGTTACGCTCGGCCATTGCCAGCGCTGAGCTAGCCCAACTGAACCTGAAGCGGGTTCACGATCTGCGGCCCCGGAACATGGTCTCGCAATCCGATGTCGACAGCGCCGAAGCCCAGGCTAAGCAGGCGAATGCGCAGGTGGATAACATTCGGGCGGTGATCGCCAAGAAAAGCATTCGCGCGCCCTTCGCCGGAAGATTGGGCATTCGCCAAATCAATCTCGGCCAGTTCCTCGACAGTGGCGCAGCCATTGTGACTTTGCAGACCCTGGACCCGATTTACGTTGATTTTGCCCTGCCGCAACAGAACTTTTCCCAACTGCGCGCCGGGATAGCGATACGAGTCAACAGCGACGCCGCGCCGGGCCAGACTTTTATCGGAAAACTCAGCGTGATCAGCCCCGAAGTCGATGCGCTTACCCGCACCGTTCGCCTGCGCGCCGCCCTCACGAACCCCGATGGGCGGCTGCAACCGGGCATGTATGCTAATGTCGCCGCCGTGCTGCCCAATCAAGAGCAGGTATTGATGATTCCAGCCACCGCCGTACTCTATGCCCCCTACGGTGATTCGGTATTCGTTGTTGAGGAGAAACCGGACGAAAAGACGGGCGCCATCAGCTCAACGCTGGTGCAGAAGTTCGTGCAACTCGGTTCATCCCGTGGGGATTTCATCGTCGTCAATTCCGGGCTAACCGCCGGTGAGACTGTAGTGAGTACTGGGGTGTTCAAACTGCGCAACGGCATGAAAGTTTTAATAGACAACAAGTTGGCACCAAATTTCCAACTCGCCCCAAAACCCGCCAACTCCTGATCCCCGCCATGAAATCCTTTACCGATCTATTCATTTCCCGACCGGTGCTGGCCATGGTGGTCAATCTGATCATCATCATTGCAGGCGTCCAGGCGATTTTCACGCTCAACGTCCGCCAGTATCCGCGCAGCGATAACGCCAGCGTCACCGTGACCACGACTTATATCGGGGCCAGCGCGGAACTGGTGCGCGGTTTCATCACGACGCCACTGGAACGGGCTATCGCCGCCGCCGACGGCATCGAGTATCTGGAATCACAGAGCGCGCAGGGGTTGTCCACGATCCGTGCCCGCCTCCGGCTGAATTATGACGCGACCAAAGCGCTCGCCGAAATTGGCTCCAAGGTGGATCAGGTGCGCGGCGACCTGCCGCCGGAAGCTGAAGTGCCGGTGCTGAATATCGAATCCGCCGACAGCGAGTTTGCTTCGGCCTATCTCAGCTTCTCTTCGGACATTCTGCGCCAGAACCAGATTACCGACTACTTGGTGCGGGTGGTGCAGCCACGCCTGACCGCGCTGGAAGGCGTGCAGCGGGCGGAAATTCTGGGGGCGCGCACCTTCGCCATGCGCATCTGGCTGAAACCTGACCGTATGGCTGCCTTGAACATCAGCCCGGCGCAGGTGCGCCAGGCGCTGGCGGCTAACAATTATCTGGCCGCCATTGGCCAAACCAAAGGTGCATTGGTGCAGGTCAACCTGACCGCGGATACCGATTTACGCTCAGTCGCGGAATTCGAGAATCTGGTCATCCGCGAACAGGACGGGGCGCTGGTGCGGTTAAAGGATATCGCCAGTGTGGTGCTAGGGGCCGAGGATTACGATACCGAAGTGCGCTTTTCCGGACAAACAGCGGTGTTCATGGGTATTTTTCCCTTGCCGAACGCCAACGCTATCGATGTGATTCAGCGGGTGCGCGCCGAAATGGCGCTGATTGAAAAGGACTTGCCAGTCGGGTTAGCGGCTCGCATCGCTTACGACGCCACCGACTACATCAATAACGCTATCCAGGAAGTCATTAAAACCCTGACGGAAACCTTGCTGATTGTAGTGGTGATTATTTTTCTGTTCCTCGGCTCACTGCGTTCGGTCATCGTGCCGGTGATTGCCATTCCCATTTCGCTGATCGGCGGCATTTTCCTGA
>JAGRHM010000623.1 GCA_020445005.1 Candidatus Competibacteraceae bacterium
TGACCGGGTTGCAAGCCCAGCAGACTCCAGAACTGTTGAAGATGGACATTGATATCCTGCTGGTGGAAACCAATCTCGGTGCGCTCCCAACGTTCATGCCAGAAGGAAAGTTCCATGAATTTCATGACCTCCGGGAGGTTTTAAGTTTTAAGCAGTTAATATTTAATCGCTTGTTTGATCACCCCATCCCCCGCCGCCCGGCGTTTCAATCACAAACACCTCTCCGGGTTGCATCGCCACCTGTGCCGTTCCCGGCAAGCCCTCGACCGCGCCGTCATTCCGCTCCACGCTATTGCGCCCAACCTGTCCCGGTTCGCCGCCGTTTAAGCCGTAAGGCGCGATCCGCCGATGGCTGGAAAGAATGGCAGCGGTCATTGGCTCCAGAAAACGTATCCGCCGGATCACCCCATCCCCGCCGCGCCAGCGTCCCGCGCCGCCGCTGTTCCGCCGAATGCTAAATTCCTCCAAGCGCACCGGAAAACGCCATTCCAGCACTTCCGGGTCGGTCAAGCGCGAGTTGGTCATGTGAGTCTGCACGGCGGAAGCGCCATCGAAGCCCGGTCCTGCGCCAGTGCCGCCACAGATCGTTTCATAATACTGATAGTGATCGTTGCCGAAAGTAAAATTATTCATCGTTCCCTGAGCGGCGGCTATGACGCCTAACGCTCCGTACAGGGTGTCAACAATGCATTGCGAGGTTTCCACATTACCCGCAACGACCGCCGCCGGCGGACGCGGATCAAGCAGCGAACCTTCCGGAATCATCAGTTCCAGCGGACGCAGGCAACCGGCGTTCAGCGGAATATCGTCGTCTACCAGAGTGCGAAATACATACAGCACCGCCGCCACGCACACGGCGCGGGGAGCGTTGAAATTGCTGGCCTGTTGCGGCGATGTGCCGGTGAAGTCGATGCGGGCTGAACGTGCCTCCCGGTTCAGGGTGATAGCGACGCGAATCACTGCGCCGTTGTCCATTTCGCAGGCAAACGCCCCATCGCGCAACTGGTCCAGCGCCCGGCGCACCTGCTCGGCGGCGTTGTCCTGAACATGGCCCATGTAAGCCCGGACCGTGTCCAACCCGAAATGCGCGGCCATGCGCCGCAACTCCTGAGCGCCTTTCTCATTCGCGGCAATTTGCGCCTGCAAATCCGCCAGATTCTGTTGCGGATTGCGCGCCGGCCAAGGTTGCGCCGTCAATCGCTCCAGCAATTCCTGTTCGCGGAACCGACCGCCGCTGACCAGCAGAACGTGATCCAGCAACACCCCTTCCTGGTCGATCACCACGCTATCCGGCGGCATCGAGCCGGGAGTGACGCCGCCAATGTCGGCATGGTGGCCGCGCGAGGCGACGTAAAACAGCAACTCCAGTCCGGTCTCGTCGAATGCCGGAGTAATGACTGTGATGTCCGGCAGATGCGTCCCACCGTGATAGGGCGCGTTGCTGGCATACACATCGCCAGGCTGGAAACGGCCCTGGTTCGCTTGAATCACTGCGCGCACCGCTTCGCCCATCGAGCCCAGATGCACCGGAATATGCGGAGCATTGGCGATCAGCTCCCCCTTCTGGTTAAACAACGCACAGGAAAAATCCAGCCGCTCCTTGATATTAACCGAATGGGCAGTATTGGCCAGTGTCACGCCCATCTGCGCGGCAATGGCCATAAACAGATTGTTGAACACTTCCAGCAGGATCGGATCGACGGCGGTTCCCACCGCAACGCGCTCCGGGCGTGGTTGGCAACGGGTTAACACCAGATCGTTGCGCGCCGTGACTTCAGCCTGCCAACCAGGCTCGATCAACGTAGTCGCACCGGATTCACTGAGAATTGCCGGGCCAGGGATGCGGCAACCGGATGGTAACTCATCCCGCCGGTAGAGCAGAGTCGGTGTGTCGGCGCCGGCAATGTGTAGGGGAACAGTAGCTACTGGTTGCAAAGCCGGCTGCCAAACACTCCCCTCCTTGCCAATGAGGGGTGGCGCGTCAGCGCCGGGGTGGTTTTCCGCAAAACCGCCGCCGATGATCTCAACCGACAGCGCCTCAATGATTAATCCCTTGTCGGGCATGATGAAGCCATAGCGCTGACGGTGGGCGGACTCGAACTCGGTTTGCAGCTCATCCGCAGCGCCAGCCGCAACGCTCAAGGCGGTATCGCTGCCCGCATAGCGCAGACGGACCGCGCGAACCGTGCGGATCTGTGCAGCCGGAATATCCTGCGCCTGCATTTCAGCACATCCAGCCTGCTCCAGTTCCGCGAATGCCGATTCCAGTAACCCGATAAGCTCTACGCTCAGCGGGACTTCAATCGCGCGTTCCTTCATCAAGCGCACCTCGGCCAAGCCCATGCCATAAGCGGACAGGATGCCGGCAAAAGGATGCAGAAAAATCACCGGCATCCCCAGCGCATCAGCCACCGCACACGCATGTTGTCCGCCCGCGCCGCCGAAGCAACACAAGGTGTATTCGGTCACGTCATAACCGC
>JAGRHM010000624.1 GCA_020445005.1 Candidatus Competibacteraceae bacterium
AGGTAGACTTCCGCCCAGGCATGGGTTGATGCGCCGCCCGCTCCCAATCCGGGAACATGGGAATAGCCGCTTACAAACCGGCTAGCCAGGCCGAGGAAACGGCAGGCTTCAATAAACAGTGTGGCGTAGTCGCGGCAGGAACCGCTGCGGCTGCTCAGGATTTGCTCTGGCGATTGCACGCCCGGCTCTTCACGAATCATGTATTTGAATTCATTGTTAATAATTCGATTCAACCGATCCAGGAGCACATAGGTCTCAATTTTTTCCGATAGCAGGTTGAGTTGCCTGAGCCAGTCGCGCAGCATGGATTGTTGGTCGGCGTAGACCAGTTGTTGAAAAGGCGCCAGATCAACCCGTTCCTCCTTACGGTACTCGAAGGGATAATCAACAGCGTAATCTTCGACAATGAAGTCCAGAGGAGCTTCTTCGTAATGCTGGATCACGACTTCGCTATCAATGGCCAACCGTTGCGCGTTCTCCAGGAAACGGACGACCGCGACGGAGTTATCGAACACATCCCGATGCCACCAGACGCGATGGGCAGGGAAAATGTCCAGTTTGGAGGACTCAATGCGGACATCATGCCCCTCGCGCGGGCGGATCAATAACCGATGGGGCTGGAGCGTAACCGGACTGGGGAATTCATAAACTGTCAGGTGGCGGATTTTTAGACGTTGCATACTTTAGACACCTCGCGGACTCGGTAGCCGGATACCAGCTTAACATGATCCGGCAACCGATACGTCAAAGGGTCAAAGGGTCAAAGGGGATGCGCCTTGCAGGGTAAATGGAATGAACACCTCCGCCCTGAGTCGCTCACGCACCCACAGACAAACCGCTCGATAACGGCGGAAATTCCGGGTGGTGCGATTCCTGCTGCCGCACGGCGGGATTGTACCGAAGGCAATTGGGTACACAGGCGCACTCGAAGGCAATCTTCATCAGCGCAATCCGCCCTTCGTTCTTCAATTGAAACAAGCGAGGCACCACTCGGTCGCGCAAGGTCTCCGGATCAATGGTGTTGACATAGATCTTGGTGCCGCCTTCAAACCCGGCAGGCGTCGATACCCGCCATTTGATCAAGATTCGCCACGGCATCGGCACATCCACGTCAGGCGGTTTGTAGTACCACTCTTCGTTGCAGGGAATCTCTGCTCCGGCAGCGGCATGGCAGCCATGCACCAGATCGGACATCGCGCGCAGTTCTTCTGGAGAATGATTCCACGGTTCGCTGCGCTCGCTCTTGGAGAAAATCTCCAGCGTTGGATAGCGATGACCAAACCCTGCGTAGGCGATGGCGTGATCATTTTCGGCGACCACCAGGTTGCGATAGGCGGCGAAATTAACCGCCGCCTCGTTATAAATGTTGGGGTTGGCCCGCACCCGCTGCAACTCTACTTCGTTCTGGACGCCGCGTTCATCAATAGCGACCAGTTGTTTGTGCAGATGGTCAAAGGACGCCCCAGCCGGTTTCAGCCAGTTCTGGAACGCCGCCACATAGCGCACATAGCGATTGTTAATGTACAAATCGCGCATCGCTTCAATGGTGAAGCGCAGATACTGATAATGCTCTTCCGGCGTCAGCATTCCTGAAGAGCCTAACTGATGGTTGTAGGTCGCGCCATCGACGAAATGACGGCGGGCGACAATGACCTCATGACCGCCGCCGAAAAAGGCGTTGGCCATTTGCAATTTCTCATCCTGGGACAACCGATTGCGGGCGGCCTCATTCAGACCGGAAGCCTTCAGACGTTGTTCGACCACTTGCAGGATATGATGGCGACCAGCCTCTGAAGCCAGATAATCGCACTTGTGGGCTTCGATGGCATCGGGGATGCGGTAACCGAAGTTCTTTTGCCAATAATCAAAGGAGACGATTTCGAACAGATTGGGGATGCGCCGGAACTCGGCGACGGTATTGAACAGCGCGTCGGCATGGAGATGGCGCAGCGTTGTAAAGCCGCCGCTATCGGTTTTGACCAGGCGCGCTTTCTCGGGCGGGGTCTCCAGGTAATGCCGGGCGCAGAACGAACAGTAGGCGTCGGCCTGCGCTGGCTCAAGAGGCATAGGGTTCAGGGTGCTGACGCCCAGCGGCCGATTGCCTCGCCCAGGAACGGTCCATACTTCCGTTCCCGTGAATGGATTAACCTGCTTGATGGTCCCGTCGGCCATCCGCATCAAATAATTGGATTCGGGAATAATTTGTGGTTGCATGTTTGAACGCTACTCCACGCATACGCGACTTTACGCCTTCGAGTCGAGAAACCGGGAAACGGCAAAACCGGGTCAATTTCGTTCTCTTGATTTTATCAGGCGATGAGCGTTGCTTCCTGCCAGCGGCGCACTGAGTTAATCAAATAAACGCGCTGGGCGGCGCGCAGATCGGCCTCGGTTAGAACGCGCTCCTGAAGCTGACCGTGGGCCAGCAACCAGTTGCGAAACACGCCGGCCAGTAATCCACAGCTGACCGGTGGCGTAAAGCGCGCGCCGGCCAACTCCAGAACGATATTAGCCGTGCTGGCCTCGGTCAGTTCCCCGCGTTCATTCCATAACAGCACCTCATCACAATCCGGGCGCGTCGCGCGGGCGTTTTCGTAGATCTGGCGTTCGGTGGTTTTGTGATAGAGCCAGACGGCCTGAGCATCGACCGGCTGTTGCGCCCAACCGACGCGCACGGGTTGCGGGAGCGCATTCTGCGCCAGCGGCGCGGTTTCGACGGCGACAGCGCCATTGAGACTGACCCGTAGCCGGATTTTGGCGGGTTTGCTCAAGGTTTCGGCCAATGCGGCCAGCCGATTCTCGATAACGGTTCGCTCCAGGAGAACGCCAAAGTAGATGGCTGAATCCGTCAGCCGCTGCAGATGCTCCGCCAGCAGGAAGTAGCCGGCGCCCGGCTCCCACAACAACGTTTCCAGCAATTGAAAGGCCGGTCGTTTGCGGGTCAGCACCGCGGCTTTCAACAGGCATTCCTGATATTCATCAGCGGCGTCGGAATCCCAGACGATGCCGCTGCCGACGCCGTACACAGCCTGTTGTCGCGCGCGGTCGAACAGTACGGTGCGGATGGCGACATTGAATTGCGCCTGCCGATCCGGCGCAATCAGACCCACTGCGCCGGTATAGACGCCGCGTGGGTTGTGCTTCGAGTTCACGGATGATCGCCATGGTGCGCACTTTAGGCGCTCCAGTAATTGAGGCGCTGGGAAACAGATGGCGCAGAATTTCTGTGACCGGGGCCGGGGTGTGGGCCGTGACGGTGGAGGTCATTTGCA
>JAGRHM010000625.1 GCA_020445005.1 Candidatus Competibacteraceae bacterium
AGCGTACTTTCCGGTCAAACCCTGATCCTTGGGATGAAAGTGACGGACTCCGGTTAAACACCGATCCGGCCATTCTGGTTGCGTGATCCGGCCACACTGAACCGGGCGAAACCGCCTTCAGATCCAGCAATCCAACATTAAAATTTTTTAAAACAATGTATTAGATACATCAGAGCCGATGGCATAAGACCTGCTCTTTAACCACACAATAAGGGCGATGATCCGTAGCGATCAAATACGCCTTGCTTTTTGTGATCGAGACGAGCGTCAGGAGCCATCACGGTGAATCGAGTCAATGCCTTGTATTCGTCTAATCCGACGGATTACCGGAAATACGCGCTCCAGGAAGCGGCCCGGAAGAAAGCGCAAACGGAAACGGCGGCGGTCGCCCTGCGTGATCGCGTGACCCTTTCCCCCGAGGCCATCCGGCAAGCGGCGCAGCTCTCTACGCCGTTAGCAGCCTCGATTATGCCTTCATATTCAGCGCATTCCGGGATTTATGATCGGCGCGCGTTGGGCCTCCGGCGTTAGGAGGAAAGGCCGTTGCGCAAAAGCACGGCAAGGTTGCGGCACAGATTGCTTCGATTCCCCGTCCCGATCGCCCTCCGTAGAATGGAGCAACCCTCCAGATGGCCAGCGCTCATGGCACGGTGGCCGCCTCTGTAGAAGGCTCGTAAAAGCGCAAACGATTGCTAAACGGATCAATGACCTCCATCTGGTAAACGCCCCACGGCATCGGTTCCACGGCCGGATGCAGGTACCGGTAACCGGTCGCCATGATTTCCCGGTGAAACGCGGTCAAACCGGTCACGCGCAGCCCCACGGTGGCGCCAGGACACCCATCGCCGTGATGCTCGCTCAGATGCAGCCGGCAACCGGCCCGCGAGAGCTGTAGATAAGCCGGACCGGTCTCCTCAAGGCGCTGGATCCAATCGAGGCGGAAACCGAGAAAATTGACGTAAAAGGCGCGTGCTTTCTCCAGATCGAAGATGCGCAACACCGGAATCGTCTCGTGGATCTGCAAGGCGCGACCCTCCGCTTCAGGAACGGCATCCGATGGGCCACCGGGATTGTCGGCTAACGCCCATTGCGCCGCCGCCTGGGCATGAAGGCGGGTGGTGTCAAACAATGGAACCGGCGCATCGGCGGGGTTGATCAGGAGTCCGATCTCGGTACAGCCCAGGATGATGCCTTCGGCCCCGGCCTCAACCAACCGTTGCATGATCTGCCGATAGTGCTGTTGCGATTCGGCCCGAATTTCACCTTGACACAACTCGTCGTAAATTACGCGATGCGTGGTCTCTCGATCCGCAGGGTCGGGAATGATCACCGTCAGACCGTGCCGTTCCCTCAACCGGCCCCGATAGAACTCCTGTTCCATCGTGAACCGGGTGCCGAGCAACCCCACGGTGTGGAATCCGGCCTGTTTCGCCGCCGCCGCCGTGGCATCGGCGATGTGCAGCAAGGGAATCGTCACGGCGGATTCAATCACCGGCGCGACCTTGTGCATGGTGTTCGTACACAGTGCCAATCCCTCGGCTCCAGCGGCTTCCAGGGAACGGGCGGCTTGCGCCAGCACCTGACCGGCTTCATCCCAGGCGTCAGCCTGTTGCAGTCGTTCGATGTCGGCAAAATCCACGCTGTACAGGATCAACCGGGCAGAATGCAGCCCGCCCAGGCGCTCTCGAACGGTTTCGTTGATGACCCGGTAATACGGGACGGTGGATTCCCAACTCATGCCGCCGATCAGGCCCAATGTTTTCATGGCATCACTCCGACTCGATTATGGGGCTTCGGTCAGCGAAGCGGGCGACCGATGGGCCAGCGCCCGTTCCCAGTACACCACCCCCGGCAACGGGTTGGCGTAATAGGGTGCGCAACGCTGGAAGCCCAGGGCTGCATAAATCCGCATCGCGCGCTCCAGCGTGTCCAGGGTATCCAGGCGCATCACCGTATAGCCCAGGGCGGACGCTTCGCGGATGATCCGCACGGCCAGCCTTCGTCCCAGCCCTTGACCGCGATACGCCGGGCGCACGAATAGCCGTTTCATCTCACAGGCTCCTTCCTCTTCCAGCGGGCGCAAGGCCACACAGCCAGCGGCCTGCTCACCTTCCCGCGCCAACAGCAACCGGCCCCGAGGCGGCGCATAGCGGCCCGGTAAGGTCGCCAACTCTTCCGCGAAACCCTGGAAACACAGATCGACGCCCAGGAACTGTTCATACTCGCGGAACAGTGTCCGCACAGTTTCCAGGTCTTCCGGCGTGTGCGCCTCAAGCAGGTTCATCATGTTGCGCTCAGATCGCCTGGCCCGTATGCCCTAACGCCAACGCCATAACGACGCCGCCAGGGCGATCCCGCCGCCGCTGGCGCAAAACAGCACGAGTTCCCCCGGTTGTGGGCCTTTCTTCTGAGCGATGGCGTCATCCAAAGCCATTGGAATACAGGCGGAACCGGTATAGCCGTAGCGGTCCATGATCCAGTGGGTTTTGGTCAGCGGTTGCCCCAAGGCCGCCATGGTGGCCTCGATGACGCGCAAGTTGACCTGGGTGAAATAGTAGCGATCCACATCATCGGGTTGCAGGCGGGTTCCGGTCGTGGCGCTCGCCTTGGCCAGTAACCGCTCGATCAGCGGCGGCCACTGCTCGACGTTGAAGGTCGCCGGGAAGGGGCGCACGAATTGCACGACGGGCGGGCCGGAGTGGGCGACTTGATCGAGCGTGGCCGGGCGGAAAGTCCCCCCGGTGTAGATGCCCAAGGCGTCATGGTATTCGCCGGCGGCTGCCGTGACCGTGGCAATCCAACCCGGCGCGGTTCCCGCCCCTACGATGACCGCCCCGGCGCCATCGGCAAACAGCGTGACGGTTTTCTTGTCGTTCGGGTCCAGGAACCGGCTCATCCCATACGCGCCGATCACCAGGATTGTGGTGTCTTCCGGCTCGGTGATGACTCGCCGGGCCGCTACATCCAGCGCAATCACCCAGCCCGCGCAGGCGCTGTTGATATCGAACACGCCGGCCCGGTGTGCGCCCAGCTTGGCTTGCACCACCGCCGCCGTGGCTGGGCTGAGATAGTCCGGGGTATCAGTGGCGACGATGATTTGATCCAGCGCCGCCGGTTCCAGACCGGCCCGTTCCAGGGCCACACGCCCGGCGGCGACCGCCAGATCGGAAGTGACCTGACCGTCATTCATATACCGCCGCGCGCGGATGCCGACATTCTCAACCAGCCAATCGTCCACCTT